>JADKFU010000005.1:0-227500 GCA_016717285.1 Chitinophagaceae bacterium | reverse complement strand
ACTTTTATGAGCGGCCAGGATTTGATAAACTTTCTGAGCCATTTTGAAAATCCTCCGCCTGATCTTATTTTTCTGGATATTAATATGCCCTGCAAAAATGGCAAGGTATGTTTGAAAGAAATCAGGAGTATTCACAAATTTGAACAGGTCCCAATAATAATGTTTACTACTTCCTCTAATGAGAAGGATATTCAGGAAACCTTCTCGTATGGAGCTAACAAGTATGTGTTAAAGTCCGACTTTTTTGAAGATGAAAAAGCCATTTTTAAAGAATTATTTGCTCAATATGAGAAAGGATCTCTTATTCACCCGACAAGAGAAAAATTTCTTTTAAAGAAAACGAACAATATCCCGTAAGATACTTGCTGTCTTTTTACTGTCTCCTCGGGCATGCTTCTTGGATGCCCGATGACACAACCCATAAATCCCCTTTTAACTTTCTACCCGTTTCACAGATTTTTCTTGTAAGAAAAATATCAGGATACTATCACGAAGATCTTTTGAATGTTTAAACAGTATTTTTATTAAAACTCCTCCATGAAAGCAGCGCATCCATAGAGAGTTCAAAGGGTGAATGTATAGCATACAATCCCAACTATTTCAAAATAGGTTCTTAAGTACCCAAAAGCAGGATAACAACTGGCGATTTCCTATTCAAAATCGAAAAATTCTTATCAATTTGTGAATCTCAATAATATTTCTGGATGAAAAAATCGCTGCGTGAACTATTAAATTTAAGAAGAGTATTTATTGGAACAGCCCTGACTCTTTTAGCACTTTGCATTTATTCATTTATTCTAATTGAAAACCTGGTGAATGCCTCTAAAATGATGAATCGCACCAATCAGGCTACGCTTTCGCTTCAAAAAATTGCCCTATATATTACCGATGCTGAAACCAATCAACGCGGTTTCCTGCTCAGCGGCGATTCAATCCTTTTAGATAAAAGGGATCTTGCTTTTGCAACGCTGGATAAAGAACTACAAGATCTTAACAGCCTGATTAATAATGACGAAAGTCAATTAAATGATTTTCATAAGCTGATTGAAGAAATTGATGCGAAGAAGGCCTCGATGAAGATCGTATTAGAATCGTATACGGCGCTTGGAACCGACCCTCGTTTCAGAATGAATATGCTCGATGGCGTTCAAAAAATGGACTACATCAAAAATTCCATTAACCAAATGACTGTTGATCAACAAATATTGCTGAATGAAAGAATCAAAATCTTCCGTCAAACGTCTCAGCTTACCCCTCTTTTTGCAATCCTGCTTATGATTGCTTCCATATTAATCCTGTTGTCTTCTTACCGGAAAATTATAAAGGAGCTGAACAATTCAAAATATTTGCAAACGCAGTTGCAGGAACAAAATAATAAACTTGAAGAACGGACAGCGTTTGCAGAAACCATTCTCAATGCTTCCGTCGCATTTGTTCAGGTTTTCGATAAGGATATGAAATTGATTACATTAAATGACCGGGCACTCAATCTATATGGCCAAAGCCGGGCGAATATGTTGGGGAAACATATGGAGGAAATTGTCCCAAATTTTAAACAAACAGATGCATATCCGGCGGTTATGAAAGCTTTGGAGGGAGAAATAGTTCACTATAAACAATACCTGTCAAAGTTCACCGGCCGTTACTACGAATCCTTTTACGTGCCCTTGAAAAAAGGCGATAATATATGGGGCATAATGATCAGTGCGCATGACATCACTGCCCTCATGGAACTGACAGAACAACTAAAAAGAAAAAATGAAGAATTATCTGACAGAAATGATTTCGTTGAAACACTTATTAATTCATCAGTCGACATCATTTTTGTATTGGACCATGATCTCCGCTATTTATCCGTAAACAAGAAAGCAATGGAAGCCTATTCGCTCTTTGGAAATGTGATAGGAAGCACAATATCGGAGGTTAATCCTCTAATTATACAAAGTCCTATTTATGAAGATATCCAGCAAGCATTCAAGGGCATAGCCGTGCATCGAGAAAAATTTAAATCAGGCACGAGCGAAGAATTTTATACGGCTGATATGATTCCTTTAACGAGACATAGCGAAACGTATGCAGTGATGGTTATACTGCACGACATCACCGACTTTTTACATACGCAGGATGAATTAAAAAGAAGCGAATATCAATATCACCTTATGGTTGGAGAAGTGGAAAACTATGCAATTTTTTTCCTCAGTCCTGAAGGTGAAATTAAAAACTGGAATAAAGGCGCGGAAAGAATAAAGGGTTATAAAGAAGAAGAAATAATCGGAAAGAATTTCTCCATTTTCTTCACTGAAGAAGATCGGGCAAAAAACCTTCCGGAAAAAATTCTTGTTAAAGCCATTCAGGATGGAAAAGCTGTTTACGAAGGATGGCGGATGAAGAAAGATAAAAGTATTTTTTGGGCGAGCATTTCCCTAACTTCATTATATGATGAGGAACAAAAATTAATTGGATTTTCAAAAGTTACCCGCGACCTGACGGAAAGAAGGATTGCCGATGAACAGGCTAAAAAATATGCGGAAGAATTGGAGCGTAAGAACAGCACCCTTGAAAAAATGAACCAGGAGTTAAGTGCATTTGCCTACGTTTCAAGTCACGATTTGCAGGAACCGCTTCGAAAGATCAAAACTTTTTCTGCGAGAATTTTGGAGAAGGAAGAGCAAGCACTTTCCGAAACCGGAAAGGATTACTTTAAAAGAATTCTGATGGCTACCACCCGCATGCAAAACCTTATCACAGATCTGTTGTCTTATTCACGCACTACTACCGATACGCGAAAATTTGAGGAAATTGATATCACGGTGCTCCTTGATGATGTAAAGGATGATTTTAAAGAGTTGATACGGGATAAAAATGCAGTAATTGAATCGGAACCTTTGCACAAAGCAATAGTAATCCCTTTCCAATTTCGACAATTGCTGCATAACCTTATCAGCAACTCACTCAAATTTACGCTACCTGAAAAACCACCCCATATCATCATAAAAAGTGAAACAAAATGGGGAAGAGAATTCAACGAAAAAAAACTTAACCCGGCAGGTAAATACTACCACATGATATTTGCAGATAACGGGATTGGATTTGACACACAGTATGAGGAACTGATTTTTGAGGTGTTTAAACGATTGCATAGCAGGCAGGAATATGAAGGGACCGGCATCGGCCTTGCTATCGTTAAAAAAATTGTAGAGAACCACAATGGAATTATAACGGCAGACAGTGCTATAAACAAAGGGACTACTTTTCACATCTATCTGCCATTGGTATAAATAGCTCACCTGCACAGACGTATTTTCATAATTGGACAGAAGCAGATTACGCATCTCCGTATGCAGGAGAAAGTTTAGTCCTCCCTTTTCAGGAAACTTTTTTCTTGCGCGAACTTAAACTTGCTTTTAATTGAGACATCAGATCATCCGTATTGCGGTGCGCTACGGTTAATTTAGGAGTTACAATCTTTGCACCTTTCGATTTTGCCTTTATTACTTTTAATAATTCGCCTGTGTATTCATCTTTATACTTTTTGAGATCAAACTTTCCAGATAACTGATCGATGAGGGAAATAGCCATCTTTAGTTCTTTGGAATCAACCTTGGATTTTCCGGGAATATTCAATTCGCTATAGTCACGTACTTCCTGGCTAAAACGAATTTTATTAAGCACAATAATATCTTCGTAAGGCTTAAGAATCGCCAACGTTTCTTTATTGCGAAGCACGTAAGTGCCTACACCCACTTTTCCTGTTTTTATCAACCCATCACGCAGGAGCGCATAGGCGCGCAATCCATTTTTGTCGGGTTCGAGATAATAGGGCGTATCATAATAAATGGTGTCGATCTCCTTTTCGAGCAAAAAATCCGATATCTCAATCACCTTCGACTTTTTGGCGCTGGCCGCTGCGAAATCCTTATCTGTGATTATTACATACTTGTTGTTTAGCTTATAGCCTTTCACAATGTTTTCCCATGCGACCTCCTTTCCGGTTTTTTCATTAACACGTTGGAAACGGATATTTGACAAATCTTTTTTGTCAAGCATATCAAAATCCAGATTACTTTCCGCAGTAGCGCTATACATCTTTACCGGAATGTTCACCAAACCGAATCCGATAGCACCTGTCCAAATAGGTCTCATTTTTTATTGATTTATGCAAGGGATGTTTCAAGAATCTTCATCAACACTTTTTCTTCAGCAGCCAGACCACTTTTGCCGTCATCTGTTTCAATTTTATCAAGTTGCTGCAGGTAGCTTTGCAGTTTATTGTTTTCATAAAGTGAAATGATGATGGGATGCACGTAATACTTTTTACAAACAGTTCTTGTATTTCCAAGGTGGGAAGAAACCTGATCGAGCGCTTCCACAATCTTTTTCTTAGTCTCCGTCGCGTTTTCACCCGGCCCCAATTCCCTAAACGCAATTAAGGCCTGCAAACTGCCTGCCCAGGTTCTTAAATCTTTAGAAGTATAATCGCTTCCTGCATATTTGCGGATATAATCATTCACCATTCCGGAATCAATTATGTGATAACCACCGGATTCATCCATGTATTGAAACAATTCCTTTCCCGGAACCTCTTTGCATTTTTTCACAATTGCGGCGAGTTTCTTATTTTTCAGACTGATGTTATGATGAACACCTTTCTTGCCTTTAAATGCAAACCTTATCCGGCTTCCGTCAATTGACACATGCCTGTCCTTAAGAGTAGATAAGCCAAAGGATCCATATAATTTTTCATAGGAAGAACTGCCGACACGAATGGTAGTTCGTTCCATCAGACTCACCACTGCAGCCAAAACTTTTTCCTGGGGAATACCCGGCAATGAAAGGTCTTTCTCCATTTGTAGCCGTAATGCCGGAAGGGCTTTGCCAAAGGCATGCAGCCTGTAATATTTAGTTTGATTTCGCAAAAGATTCCACAATGGATGGTACCTGTATTGTTTTCTCTTGAGCAAATCATAACCGGTTACCTGCAGGTGCCCTTTTTCCGACTTACAAATCCAAACATTTTCCCATGCGGGAGGAATTACCAGTTTTTTAATACGATCCAATTGAACCGGATCATCAATCTCCACATCGCCGGCACGATAGTGAAATGTTTTTCCCTTTCGTTCCCTGGCAATTCCCGGTGTGGTATCGGTTACATAAATCAGATTGATTGTCTCGGCGGCTTTAATCGGGTCTTTTCCGATTCGTCGAATCATCTTCCGGGGCAATTCCTCTATATTTTTAGTAGCAGCAAGCATCACGTTGGTTTTGTCAGCCGTTAATAATTTCTCCACCATTTGGATGCAAAAACTGTCCGGTGATATAGGAAGAATCTTCGCAGGCCAGAAATAGATACGAAGGCGCCACCTCTGCAGGTTCTCCCGCTCTTTTCATAGGAACATCGCTTCCAAATTGCGCGTTTTTCTTTGCGCTGAAACTGGAAACTATTAAAGGTGTCCATATCGGTCCAGGGGCCACACCGTTAACGCGAATATTTCTCGATACCAGATTGGAGGATAAACTACGTGTAAAAGAAACAATTGCTCCCTTTGTACTCGCATAGTCAATCAATCCGGGGCTCCCACGGTAAGCTGTAACCGAAGCTGTATTTATGATCGAACTCCCGGCAGGCATATTTTTCAATACTTCCTTCGTAATCCAAAACATAGAAAAAACATTGGTTGAAAAAGTGAGGACTAAATGGTCAGTTTCCAGATCTTCAAGTCTTTCTGTTTCATAATGAATGCCTGCATTATTGACAAGCACATCAATTTTCAAAAATCCTTTTACTGTCTTTTGTACTGCTGATTTACAATTACGTTCTTTGGAAATATCAGTGGCGATTAACATACAACGTCTGCCGTGCTCGACTTCAATTATTCTTTTAGTTTCAATTGCATCGCTTTTCTCATTTAAATACACGATTGAAATGTCTGCACCTTCTTTGGCAAATAAAACAGCTACTGCCCTGCCAATACCACTATCGCCGCCCGTAATGAGCGCTACTTTATTATTGAGTTTACCTACACTTGGTATCCCCTTATTTTCAAATACCGGTTTAGGTTGCATTTTGAATTCATAACCTGGTCTTTGCTGTTGCTGAGGTTTTCGCAAAGTTTTCTTCGAATTCGACTTTTGCATCTGGGAAGAAATTAAAAAATAGGACGCTCAGAGGTGCTCATGGAATCACGTAATGATTTTACATATAAATGAGCCTCTTGCAATTCTCTCTTTTGTTTTGAAATAAGTTGTCGGATATTGACAGGCAGAATGACATCCGCTGTCAAAGCATCATCATAGGTTCTCAGCGCAACGTCTTCTCCATATTCGCAGGAGTTTAAAATAGCTTGCCTGTCATTACCGGCAATTGCCGCTTTCACATCCATCCAAATGCGATATATTTTACCATCCAGACGTGTTCCTTCAACAGGCTTACCATCTAAAGAATGAATTTCCTGCGCCAGCACTTCAGCGAACTGACTGCTTTGGATGGCATATTTTAAAAAAAGTTCTTTGAGTTGATTGTCTACCGTTTCATTGGCGGCTACTTTATAGCCCTCATTTCTATCGTGGTTGATTTGCACCAGTTCGTTTAGGGTGTCGATAATTTTCTGAGAAGAGTTTTCCATGTTGTTTTTTGCCCTTCATTTTCAACAACTAAACCATTTCTTTTTAAATGTGAATTTTGATACTTTACTATGAGAGTCAGCGACCAAAAAAATAGAAGGGTAAAAAAAGGCGTGAAAATTGTTGAGCGGGTTCCCCAAGTGAGTATGTTACTACTCACATGAAATCTAGTACGCTACAGGGAAGAACATCTTCCTTACTTTGTTAACACTACTTAATTTAATAACTTAACCTGTTTTCAACCCACAAAAAAAATACTTTTTAAAACTATGCAGGCTATTCTGATTATTGATGATGACGTGGATATGTGTTTGCTGTTACAACGGTTTCTATCCAAGAATAATTACCGTGCTGATGTAATCCACAGTGGTGCAAAAGGATTGCAACTCCTTAGCGAACACAAATACAACCTTGTTTTGTGCGATTTCCGGTTGGGAGATACGGATGGCCGTGAAGTATTAAAAACCATCAAAGCGTTGTACCCATCGATACCTGTAATTATTGTCACAGGCTATTCCGATATCCGGATTGCTGTGGACGTTGTTAAATTAGGAGCTTACGATTATGTAACCAAGCCTTTAATTCCTGCTGAGGTGCTGAGCATTATTGAGAAAGCGCTTTCAAGTAGTAATTCACCTTCAGAAATAAATGGATTTTCGAATGTAGCGGTGGAAGAATTAAAAGCCAGGCGCGTAAGCCAGGAAACTACTGAAGATTTCTTTGAAGGCAGCAGCACGGAATCAAAAGAATTATATAAGCAAATACATGTAATCGCGCCTACCAATTACAGTGTAATTCTCTATGGAGAAAGTGGTACGGGTAAAGAAGTGGTTGCTAAAACAATCCACTCATTGAGTGAAAGAAAAGATTATCCTTTTATCGCAATGGATTGCGGAACTCTTACCAAAGAACTTGCAGGGAGTGAATTATTCGGTCACGAGAAGGGCGCGTTTACAGGAGCTGTGGCTACGAAGACAGGCCACTTTGAGATCGCACACAAAGGAACGTTGCTGCTGGATGAAGTGGCCAACCTTCCGTATGATGTGCAGGTATCACTGCTACGCGTAATTCAGGAACGTAAATTCAAACGTGTAGGTGGAATTAAAGACATTGATGTAGACGTTCGAATAATTGTTGCGTCCAATGAAAATTTACAGGACGCTTATAAGAAGGGAAGATTCCGGGAAGACTTGTATCATAGGTTTAATGAATTCAGTATTTATGTTCCTCCTTTGAGAATGCGAAAGGATGACATCATGAATTTTGCCTTGTATTTTCTTGATATTTCGAATAATGAATTGAATAAAAAAATCACTGGCTTTTCTCCTGAAGTGATAACACTTTTCCTGAATTATAGCTGGCCGGGGAATTTAAGAGAGTTGCGAAATATTATCCGCCGGGCGGCTTTGCTTACTGATAAAGGAGACGTGAAAACATCAGCTTTACCAATGGAACTTGCCAACCATCACCTCGTTCCTGATCCAGTTAATGGTTCTGAAAATGCAAGCAGTAAACCGCTCGAAACAGATCTCAAAACCGCCGCCGCTGAAGCAGAGATGGAAGCAATCAGGAGGGTATTGAAACAGGTTAATTACAATAAGACCAAGGCAGCAAAAATTTTGAACATTGACAGAAAAACTTTGTATAATAAAATGCGCCATCTTGAAGAATAAGAGTTTCATTAATTCCTCACTATGGGAAAGAATACCACAACCTATCAAAATAAACCAGCGGGACTTGTTTCCTAAACCTTACAATTCCTTAATTTAAAGAGAAGAACACTTGTTAATAAAGATATACTATAAGTTACCCGTTATTGGATGCGATCTTGCAATCAAATTACATGATAAGTTGATTTGGATAAAACGATAAAATGAAACCGCATAAAAATATAGTATGAAGGACAATACTAACGTGCTGATTGTAGACGATGAAGAGGAAATTTGTATCCTGCTGGCTGCCATTATTAAAAGAAGCAACCTGACGCCTGTATTTGTACATAATATCTCTGATGCTATTCAGATGGCTGCTAAGATAAAACCGTATCTGACCTTCCTTGATATCACCTTACCGGATGGAAATGGGCTCGACTTACTCAGTAAATTTTCTTTTCAATATCCGGCGATGAAAGTGGTAATCATCAGTGCTTTTGATGAGTATAAGAGTACCGCGTTAAACATAGGTGCGCATAGTTTTTTGTCTAAGCCGTTCACCAAGAATTCCGTAACGGATCTGCTTACTTCTAAAGTGTAGATATTGTGTATCAGAATTTTATTTCCCATTTCGTAGAATAATCTCCCCTCCATTTTACTCAACTTTGTATTTTTCTAATAAAATTGGCCCTTCAATTAATATTTCCCCCGCGTTTGAATAAAAATAAATGAAAATCAGAATTGGCAGGGTTTTGATAAGTGTATCTGCATTGTTAGCATTTTTCTAAAATAAAATAACATGAACAACCTTCTTTACATTATTGCCGTGATACTTATTATTGGATGGGCATTGGGATTTTTTGTCTATTCAGCAGGGTCCATCATACATGTTTTATTGGTAATTGCGGTGGTTGCAATTCTTGTGCGGGTCATCAGGGGTAATAATCCTATCTGATTTTTTAAAAAAATAAAAAAATAATCAGCTTATGAAATCTGAAATCATGAAAGGAAACTGGAACGAAATAAAAGGAAAATTAAAGCAACAATATGCTGATCTCACCGATGATGATCTGCTGTATGAGGAGGGGAAAGAAGACGAGTTGTATGGTAAGCTACAGAAGAAATTAGGAAAAACAAAAGAGGATATACAAAAACTCTTTGAAGGTACTCTTTAGTAAATTGGCCAGATATGGGTTTGGTAAACTAATTTACTGAAAGGGGTGGTTACAGCCGGTAGTTCTGAAAAGCTATCGGCTGTTTTCTTTTATACAATCCTGGTAATTTAACATGGCTTGTATTATCAACCTGAAATTATTTTTGAAAAGAAAATACCGGTTCCGGCTTCCATTTATGAGGGCTGAAATCAAAGGTGATGATGAATGTAGTTCCACTATTTACCCGGCTCTCCACTTTAATATTTCCTTTGTGGCTAAGTATTATGCTCTGAGTAGTCGTAAGCCCTAAACCTATTCCTTTTGATTTTCCCGTATAATAAGCTTCAAAAATTTTATCTAATTCATCGGGAGCCATTCCTTTACCGTTATCTGATATCGTCACCACACATTTATCGCCTTTACCTTCGGTAGTAAAAATAAGCTTACCCCGTTCTTCTTCCACAGCTTCAATTGCATTAATAATGATATTGAGTAGTGCAATTTTCACCTGTTCACGGTCTACATACACATCACATATGTCGTCGGAATATTTCTTTTCGATCTTAATTTTCTTAAGCTCTAACCGGTCGTGCGCAAGCTCAAGTGTTTCGTCAATTAATGCATTGATCGACAGATCTTCATAATTCAACTTCTCAGACTTGGTGGAGTTGAGCAGGTTAATAATAAGCTGGTTGATTCGGTTGCAATTGCGATCAATCATTTCTATCAGGGTTAATATTGACTCTGAAGGATTGGTCAGTTCATCCTGCAATTGCTGAAGAGCGAGCTTTACATTGGTAAGTGGATTCCTGATTTCATGAGCAATCACCTGGGCCATCCTTCCGGTGAGCGCAAACTTTTCAGCCATGCGTAAATTCTGCTCGTGCCCCAGTAATTTTTCCTGGGTTTGCGCTTGTTTTATGGAGTATCGCATGCTGCGTTCCAGGATGTTGGAATCAATCTGTCCCTTAACCAGGTAGTCAGATGCACCTGCATTCATCGCTTCAAGGTCAACCCGTTCATCTCCCTGACCCGTAAAAATGATGACAGGTATATTTGGATTTTTCTTTCGGACTTCTTTCAGAAGTTCAATACCGGTAGATGTACCAAGCATAAAATCAATGAGCAGGATGTCATAAATATTCTCCTCAATTTTTTTGAGGGCATCGTCATAACCAGGCGACCACTCAATGGAATAAGACTGCGTTTCAATGTCGCTGAGTAAATCCTGAATGATCAGAAAATCTTCCACATCATCATCAACCTGCAATACGCGAATCAAATTTTTCATGGGCAAAAAAATTTAAGTTGAGCGCGGGAGTTCTACCACTTCAAACCAATAATTACCGATCGCCTTCATTACATCAACAAGCGCTTTGTAGGTTACTGGTTTAATAACAAAACTGTTTACACCAAGCTCATAAGTCTTTATCACATCTTCCTCTTCCTTGGAAGTTGTAAGAATTATTACCGGAATTTTCCGGAGTTCAACATTATTTTTAATTTCTGACAGTGCCTGCCTGCCATCTTTGCGGGGCATGTTTAAATCCAGCAGGATGATTCCGGGCTCAATATAACGTTGCATTCCTACTCCTGCTTTTTTGTTAAGCAGGTAATCCATAAGCTCTTCTCCGTCCTTTACAAAAATAAGATCATTGGGCACATTGCATTCCTCAAAAGCTTCCCTGATAATCTCCTGATCCTCTTCATCGTCTTCAGCTATAAGAATAGGTTCTGATCTCTTCAACTTTTTCATTAGGTTCATTCTGATTAGAATTTTGTTTTAATGGTAATGTAATAATGAAGGTTGCACCTTCTCCGGATACTCCATTGGCAACGATTGTGCCTTTATGGTTTTCTACAATTTTTTTACAGAGCGCAAGTCCTATACCGGTGCCTTCATATTCACTTTTACCATGTAAGCGCTGAAAGATCTGGAATATTTTATCCTGGTATTTTTCATCAAATCCAATTCCATTGTCGCGTAATATTATACGACAATGAGTGGGTTCATTTTTAACATTTTGGGACACAACTCCGGAATTTGAAAGCATTTCACATTCAATGGTAATAATGGGTGGCCTGCCTTTCACTACAAACTTCAACGAATTTGCAATCAGGTTCTGAAACAATTGCTGAAGCTGAACTTTCATCCCTTCGATCATAGGTAATTTTGCACACGAAACAACTGCGGATTGCTGCTGTATTAAAACTTCCAGGTCATTTAATATTTCACTGATCAGTTGATTGAGATTAACAGGCTTGTTCTCAAACTGGATAGTGGACATCCGGGAAAAGCTAAGCAGGTCGCTGATCAGCAGACGCATCCGTTGCGCAGCATTATTAATACGGTACAGGTAATTGCGACCGTCTTCACTCAAGGTTTGCCTCTTCCTTTATTTGCAGGCGATCGATGAACGTGAGAATTTTACGCAATGGCTCCTGCAGATCGTGAGAAGCAACATAGGCGAATTGTTCCAGTTCTGAGTTAGAACGTTGAAGTGCCTTGAGGAAATTTTCCAGTTCAATAGCTGATTTCTTAGACTGGGTGATGTCTTGCAAAGTGAGTGTAAATCCATCTCTTAGTTTCACAGCGGTTCCATGAAACCACCGCGAATTACCCATGCTTTCACTTTCGTATTCTCCTTCGAAGGGAACGCCTGTGTTTACGACTGTTTTGTATTGTTGAAATAACTCGTCGAAAGGTTTGCCTTTATAAACCTCGCTATAAAACTTTTCAATAACGGCAGTATCCGGTTTTTTAAGCATTGTCAATGCAGCATCATTCGCTTGAATAAACCGGAAGTCAACGATTTTTCCATTTTCATCACGAACAGCTGCAAATGATTGAATAGCATTTAAAGACGAATTAAAAACACTGTCGAGCAACTGTTGCAACACAAGCCTTTTACGCAATTCCAGCAACGTAAATAGTAGTGGAACTACTACCAGTGCCAGTGCCATAAAAGAAAAAATGGTGATGGTGGTCCTTGTCTGTTTGCGGGATTTTTCCAATTCCGACTTACGAATCTGCATCAACTCCAATTCATTCTGTTTTGATTCCTCTATTTTGCTGGTGATGGCTTGCATTACTAGTTTTCCTTCTAAAATGCCATTAATTGTCATCCTGGACGCATCAAGATTAGTTTTTAAAAGGCCACGCCGTTTCACAATCAGAGAATCAAGAGTCGATAGTCGTTTTAATTGTTTCACATTGTCAGAAACAAGACCATTCAAGGCTTGCATTCTATGATAAATTTCAGGAGCAGCTTTATTGTATACTACGAGGAAAGAAGAATCTCCTGTCAGGATAAATCCACGTTGATTTGTTTCTGCCTCGGTAATTATCGACATCAGGCCATCAAATCCCGAGATGACCTGTTGCGTATGAATTACTTCTTCCACATTCTTTTGCAAATGTGAGATACTGTTCAGAGAAAGATAAATGATTGCCATCACCAATGTAAAAACAATGGAAAAAATAAAGATCATCCTTCGGAAGAGATCACTCTCACCTGGAATCAGCAATTTTTTATCTGGAGGATACTGCCTTACGCCGGTCATAGCTTTTAAATGAAAGCGAATTTAATTCAAATGAACGGTGAATGGCAAAAGAAAAAATGCGAATTGTTAATGGAGTCCTTTTGTAGGACAAAGTTTAAAACAGCTATATCAAGCCAATCAGCACCTCGTTAATCTCAATAGTGAGAGTTGTTAAAAAGAAAAGGGATATTTTTCAAAGTGGCATTTCTGCAAATTCTTGCAAGCAAGCAATACAGTTGTTCTTCATCTACGGGAAATATATGACTGGCTTTTCTTAAGCGGCAAAATACATCCTTTAGTATTTCTTCCGCGACTTTCCAGTCAGGAAAAATTTTCCAGATCACGAGAAGCAATGCATCATGATATACTTCATAGAGTATTTCCAGATCCGTATCCTGCTGTCCTAACCATTCAAATTCTTTAACTTCACTCATTGGCTCCTTTTCGCATTTGTCAGATAACATTTTTCTTAAACGCTTTCATTTAACAGTTTTATGAGAGGAAACCTACCGTCCATCTTTCATTGTTTCCGGTAATTCATTTCTTTTAGAGCATTTTGAAAATCCCAACCCTCGATAATATTAGCCTCCCAGCCGTTGGGATAATTTATGCATTAAGAATTTTTACTTACGGTTGTTTTTTTCTCTATTTCATTAACCTCCGACATAAACTTCTGAACCTCTTCGTCAGCATATGCTCCATACGCATCTGCAAGCGTTCCTTTGATTCCTTCGCTGGTTTCAATCGCATATAAAATAGAATTGGAATCAGGATCACTTTCTCCCTCAAAGCGATAAAAATTTACCACCTTTATTTCTTGCGGTTCATAGGATCTTTCAGCGTTCAGTGCCTGGAGCTTATTTTCCTTCACCATAAAGTTTTCTGTGAATCCTTCCTTTACAAGATTATTAATGCAAGAAATCATTGATTTCATTTCTGCTTTTTCGTTATCCATGCATAGTCAAATTTATTATCATCAAAAAATTTACACAGTCTTGCTTCATCCTTCATTTTTATAGGAATTGTCTTCGGAACCTGGCTGATCTCCTGTTTCAGTGTCTTCAGCGATTGGCTCCTGAACATAATTATCATCGCTTTCATCATGATCTTCTTTTATAGGAGCATGTGCAGGCTGGTCAATTTTTTCCTTTTTCATCGGATCATTCTTATCTCCCTTCTTAGTAAAATCATTGTCTTCTTCTTTCCGCTCAGGCTTTGGTAACGGAGATTCTATTTCTGTAGGCACATTACGATTATCAGATGGTGTTTGGTTTATGCCGTTGCCATTATTATCATTTTTCATATGAATTATTTTTTAGTGAAGAATGATTCTGCATTGTAAAAAGTCGTGCCACAACGCATTCCCTCTTTTTATTTTCAACTGTCCTATTCTTTACCAAAAACATACTTGATTATAATCCATTTGTAAGTGGCTTTTTTACCCAATGCGGGAAGATTACTCTACAGAAATAATCACTGTGAATAACCTCCTGTAATTAATGCATTCGCTTATGGTGGGTTCTTCCGGTTTTTAAAAACTGGCAGGAATTTTAGAAATAGAGAATTGTTAAATTATTATAAACCCTAAAAATTTTAATCATGAATTCTAAAGTATTTGTTGCCGCATTGTCAGGACTTGGAGCAGGTATGGTGATCGGAATGCTCTTCGCGCCTGAGAAAGGTACTGTCGTACGCCAGCGCATCTCAGAGAAAGCATCAGGTTTGAGTGATCAGCTTAAGTCTACCGTTAAAGGCGGTATTGATAAGATTTCTGAACTGGGTGCTACGGCCAGGGAATCATTTGATAACCTTTCAGCTCAAGTCGAAAACCAATAAGCATGTCCGTTCGCTGCACCCGCGAACGGATTCTTTTTTTCCAACCAGCCTTATAATGTTTACTGATGAATAAGACAGAAGAATTATTGCATGAATTGAAAGAATACATTGCGCTGCGGATACGTATAGGGCAATTGATTTTTAGTAATAAAAGCTCAATAGTTGCTTCTTCGCTGATTACTTACATGATCATTTTTATGTTGGCTTTTTTCTTTATACTGGTGTTAACCATCGGCCTCTCCTTATGGATCAGCACTTTGTTTGGAAAATGGTTTATCGGATTTCTCATCATGGCCGGTATTTATCTTTTCCTGGGAGTAATTATTTACAGTTTCCGTAATAAATGGATTCGTCAGCCGATGAATGACCTGATTGTAAAAGAAATTTTTGACGAAGATTAAATCATAACAAACTGCAATGGAAAAAATTAAGACTGCTATTGAACTCAAGAGGAAAATCCGCGAACTGGAATTCAGACGTGTCGAAAAAGAAGAGTTGATAAAAGACCATGTCGGCAGCCTGATAAATTATATCAAGCCCGTAAACGTGCTGAAAAGATCTGTAGTCAATTCATCTATTGTTCAGTCTGCATTTTCCGGGAAAAGCCTGCCGGCCAGCCTGCTGCAGATGGGCGGCGCTTTCCTTTTGAAAAAAGTATTTAAAAATAGAGCCCGCGCAAAGTCAGTTGAATAAATGAATTATGATTGGAAAAGGTGATAACCGACCATCTCATCAATTGGTGATTGGAGAATCTTATGGATTTTTACTCCATATTCAGCAGCAACAGTTTGTAAGAGTTCACGGAAAACAAAAGCAACGGAACCTGTACAACAAAATGGATATCGCGCATAATCCTGATAGTGAGTAATAATATTCCTGAAAAAATCTCTGAAAGATTCTTTTATCAACTCCTGAATGGCAGGGTTTGAAACATGTATTGCTGCAAACGGTACCAGTGAAGCAAGGAAACGGTTTGGGTAAGGTTGCTTGTACAATTGATGAAGCACTTCTTCTCTGTTAAGCGGAGAATAAATTGAAAATGCTTTTTGCAATGTTTCCGGAAGAAGTTTTCGCAAATATTCACGCAAAATTTTTTTACCGATGGCAGCACCACTTCCTTCGTCACCTAATAAATAGCCCAGTGAATCAATATTTTGAATGATTTCTTTTCCATCATAAAGACCACTGTTGGTGCCTGTCCCTAGTATAATAACAAAACCACCATCATTTTTTAACAAGGCTTTTGCTGCACCCAGTAAGTCTGTGCCGATAAAAAGCGTGGTTTGAGGAAAAAAAACACGGAGGGCGTGTTGAACCTGCTGTTTTCGAATTTCAGCACCACAGCCTGCTCCGTAAAAGAAAATGCGGTTGATTACTGTAGGAGATATTAACGGAAGCACCTCTAGCCTGATGACTTCTTCGAGCTCTTCCTTGCCCAAAAAATAAGGGTTCAGGCCACGGGTGGTAAACGCGGAGATCACACCATCATTCATCAACCGCCAATCTGCTTTTGTTGAACCTGAATCAACGATTAATTGAACCATGAATGCTTCTGATTTACCGGACAAATTACGAAAGTCATATCGCAGTGTATATCGTTTTCATCATGAGGCGTAAATAATCATCTGCGGTATGTGAAAATTTTATGAACTTCGCCGCGCATAAAGGCAAAAATTGAAACTGAACCAGTTGCCTTCAAAATCTAAATAAATCATTTTATGTCAATATTGGATTCCATTCAAAAAACATTTCAACCGCAGATTCCAAAATCTTCTTCATTGGTAGTGGTAGGTACGGTGGCTTTTGATTCCATTGAAACTCCTTTCGGAAAATCGGAACGTATCATCGGCGGAGCAGCTACTTATATTTCGTTGGCCGCATCTTACTTCGACAAAAACATCAACCTGATTTCTGTAGTGGGCGGAGATTTCCCCAAAGAACAGATCCTGCTCATGAATGCGCGCGGTGTAAAAACTGAAGGTCTGCAGGTGAAGGAAAATGAAAAATCTTTTTTCTGGAAAGGATCTTATCATCTCGACATGAATACCCGTGATACATTGGTAACCGACCTGAACGTGCTCGCGACTTTTGATCCGTTGGTACCTGAAAGTTACCAGGACTGTGAGTTTCTCATGCTAGGTAATCTTACCCCAACCATTCAAATTACTGTAATCAACAGACTGCGTCGCCGTCCTAAGCTCATTGTGCTTGACACTATGAATTTCTGGATGGAACATACACCGAAAGAATTGGCTGAAGTGTTGACCATGATTGATGTATTGACGATCAACGATGCGGAGGCCCGCGAACTTTCAGGCGAATATTCATTGGTAAAAGCGGCAAAGAAAATTCTGGAACGCGGACCAAAATACCTCATCATAAAAAAAGGAGAGCATGGTGCACTTCTCTTTCATGAAAACAATGTATTCTTCGCTCCTGCTTTACCATTGGAAGAAGTATTTGACCCGACCGGCGCGGGTGATGCTTTTGCAGGAGGATTTATCGGTTACCTTGCACAAACGAACGACATCTCCTATGAAAATATGAAACGTGCCATTATTTATGGTTCCACTATGGCATCTTTCTGTGTGGAAAAATTCGGCACCGAACGGTTGATCAGTATTACTGAAGACGACATAGAAGAACGCGTACAGGACTTCGTGGATCTGGTTCAGTTCGACATTTCGCTGGTCGAGTAAAAAGAGTTTAAAGGGCTTGAAATGTCTGAAGGTTGAAGAGTTTGAAATGTTTAAATTGTTTGAACTGTTTATAGGGTTTATCCAGTATCTAACTATACAATCTAAACAACCTAAACTCCTAAACGAACTAAACCCTTCAAACTCCTAAACCCTTTAAACCCTTCCAACCCTTAGACGAGTTTTCCGATCCGTTCGAATCCTTCAAATACCTGATCAGTATGCGGTGCATCTCTTAATTCTTCCGTGAGATCCTGCCCTGCCCAGTGTTCGTAATGATGTCCGTTGCGCCAGAGCCGGCTATCCGTCAGGTCGTAAATGAATCCATTATAGGCAACCCATATTTGCGGCTTATCCTGTCCATTGCGGAGCGCGAGTTGTGAACGGGTAAATTCAGGCAGTTCAGATTGATTGAGCAATAGCGTTAGATGAGTTTAAAATCAATATTATTTATTGCCTGATAAACGGGAGCTGGTAACAATGATTTTCCGCATTAAATCCGAGCCGGTAAATTCCAGGTGGCAAAGCAGCAACATTAATACTTCCTGAAATTACGGGAGCGGAAAACCATAATTTACCATAGAGATCATAGATGGTAACTGTCGCGATGGCACGTAATCCGCCAACTATGGAAGAGTGCACATTCAGCCAGTCAATGGCAGGGTTGGGAAAAATTTGAAAATCTGAAAAGTGCCTGGGGTCTTCTGCCACTGCGCAGTTTTGAAGATCATTGTAAACGGCATCGAATACCTCCTTTTCCACTGTATAAAATGAAGAAGATGCACCGATAACGTAGGAGAATTTGCTTCCGTTTGTAATAAATATCACTCCATTCTTTAGTGTATCAAAATACATATCACTGATTAATCCATAAGCTTCACCAGGATGACCTGCCATATACTGATCAGGAAAAACAATATCACTGTTGGCAGTACTCGTTGTAACATGAATGCCTAATCCCCACGCTTTAAATAATCCATAATAATCATTTCCATTGGTGCCATTGTACTGCCATTGAATCGCATGCATTAATTGAGTAGTGGAACTTAGGAGAATCGTTACATTATTGTATGTTCCATTGTATGCATGCATCAGCATAAATTTAGCAAGGTCATTTGCACTTACGCGAAGCCCGCCTTGCGGACCAAAGATGAATCCATTGCTTCCGATTACATACTGACTGAGATTCAATGGTGGTGGCAGGGTACCGTTGTAATTATCCGCTTGTGGCACCCAGCTATTTCCAACAAAACGATACAACACTGCAACGTTTGAAATATCCGGCAAATCCTGAATGTTGAAACTCGCTGTCATTTCCAATGGATCGAATATATTTTGTTTGCAGAAAATATCGAAACGCACACCACTTATTTTTTCGATCAATGTCCCGATCAGTCCGAAATTGGAATTGCTATAAGTGAAATAGGTGCCCGGTTTTTTGTTGAGAAAAATGTTACTCGTATAATAACTTCCGCCTGAAACAAAATAGGTATTGATGGAAGGCGGCGGATTCTGAGCATATGTTGCACTGAGAAAATTATCATACTTGCTTCCATCAACAATGGTGGAAGTATGCGACAGCAACATACGAAAGGTGATTGGATCATTCGGATAATGCCAGTTACGGATGGAATAACCAAGATAAGTATTGATGTCATCATCCAAACCAAAAAGGCCCTGATCATACAGTATCATCAAAGCAGTAGCCGTTATTGATTTAGAAATAGAAGCAACCCTGTATAAAGTATTGTCAGTAATAGCAATGTCATCATCAAAGTCAGCAAGTCCGTATCCTTTTGAAAAATTAATTTGTCCGTCGCACACTTCCACTACCGACATACCCATCAACTGATAATCACTTACAATTTGCGCAAGTTGGGTATCCAATGATTGAGCAGTTGATTGTTTAGCATCCAATAATAAGCTTAACACAATACAAACGATAGTATAAATTTTCAGCATGAAAGAATTCCAGTGAAGTGAACAAAATTAATTTCAAAAATGACGGTTGCTTAATGAAGCACATTCGCATTAATCAACTTCTTCATCAATAAATATTCTGCAATCTGAACAGCATTAGTCGCTGCTCCTTTGCGAAGGTTATCAGAAACGATCCAGCAGTTCAGCGTATTCGGTTGAGATGTATCACGACGAATACGTCCAACAAACACTTCATCTTTTCCTTCAGCGTATATTGGCATCGGATAAATATTATTGAAGGGATCATCCTGCACCACTACGCCCGCTGTATGATTCAGAAGCTGATAAATGTCCTTCAGCTCAAAGTCATTTTCAAATTCCACATTCACACTTTCTGAATGACCGCCTTTTACCGGCACGCGTACAGTAGTTGGTGAAACCTGTATACTCTCCTCACGCATAATCTTCCTTGTTTCATTCACCATTTTCATTTCTTCCTTCGTGTATCCGTTTTCAAGAAATGAATCGATATGCGGAAGGCAATTCAGATCAATAGGATGTGGATACGCCATTAATGCAGTTTCACCTTTGCGTTCACTCATGAGTTGATCCACCGCTTTTACTCCAGTTCCACTTACTGATTGATAGGTGGAAACAACAATGCGTTTGATCTTATATTTCAGATGCAGCGGATTCAATACCATTACCATTTGAATGGTCGAACAATTCGGGTTCGCAATGATCTTATCATTTTCCGTCAGAATGCCGGCATTAATTTCCGGAACAATCAACGGCACCAACGGATCCATTCTCCAGCAGGAGGAATTATCAATTACAGTAGTTCCTGCCGCTGCAAATTTTGGTGCCCACTCACGCGAAACAGCAGCACCTGCTGAAAAGATGGCGATATCAGGTTCTTGCTTCACGGCTTCTTCCAAGCCAATTACGCTATAGCTTTTATTGTTGAATAAAATTTCCTTTCCTGCGGATTTTTCAGACGCTACTGCCAGTAATGCTCCTACCGGGAAATTACGTTCTTCCAATATTTTTAGCATGGTTGTACCCACTAATCCTGTGGCACCTACGACTGCTACTTTCATGAATATTTTATTTGAGGCGTAAAAATACACAATGCTGTAATTGCAGCATGCGTCAATTCATATGATGCCCTTTTTAAGACTATCGTGATGCTGAGTGATGATACTGCTTCGACCTCTTGATTTTGTTAAACTGCTGACCGGCAAATTGCAATCCTTCTTCCGAAGTTTATATTGCCTTTAAAATAAATACGGCGTAATGGAAAGGGCGACATCTAAAGTCGCCCTTTCCATTTCCATCGAATATTAGTTGTCCTTTATTGTTTGATAAACGGCAGATCGTATTTCACATTTTCAGAATTAAAACCAAGCCGGTAAATTCCATGCGGCAATGCAGCCACATTGATATTGCCTGAAACTACAGGCGCGTTATACCATAACCTTCCGTACAGATCATAGATCGTTACCTGCTGCATTTCACGAAGCCCGCCACCACCTGATAGTTGATGAACATTCATCCAATCAATCGCAGGATTGGGTACAATCTGATAATCTGATACTTCATGCGTTGAACCTGCAGGTTTTCCTTTGAAGAAATAAACATTGTCAACAAAAACAGTATTGCCTCCTGAAACGAACAGCAATTGCGCAAGGTGGCCCCTGGAAGTCAAATTGGTAAAATTAGCAAGTGGTATGTCAAAACTTACCCAGGCATTGGTGACCACCGCAGGCGAAGTTGTTGCATTGTATGCTAACTCATGCTCGGAATCATCTCCGCCACCGAATAAACCATCTGCTCCAAAATCCACGAGTTTAATGTTGAAGGTCGAAGCATCCGGCGTCCAAATGTCAAGATGGAAATATGTCAAATTGCTGGCATCAACTGTTTGAGTAGTGAATTCAGTACCGCTAAAAACAAGATTGGTGTATTTTTTTATCGAATCACTGGAGCCGATTACATAGCTACTTAGATTGGCCAGATCCCAAACCGCAGACCAGGTATCAACAGGTACATTACTGTAAGCATTGCTGAATAGTGAAACAACTTTTGAAGGAAGTTCCGTAGGAGTGGGTGCAGATACACTAGGTGAAGTAGGTGCAATTGCGCCATTATAGAGATAGACATTGTCAATAAAAGCAGTATTCCCTGCCGAAACAAACAGCAGTTGTGCAAGGTGCTGCTTGGAGGTAAGGCCCGTAAAACTGGAAAGCGGTATGTCAAAAGTTATCCAGCTATTTACTACTACAGCAGGCGAAGTGGTGGTATTGTAGGTCAGTTCATGCTCTGAATCATCACCGCCACCAAATAATCCATCGGCACCAAAATCAACCAGCTTAATTTTAAAGAAGGTTGCATCCGGCGTCCACATATTAACATGAAAACGCGTCATGCTGTTAGCATTAATGGTATTGGTGGTAAACTCAATACCACAAAAGCTGAGGTTACTGTATTTTTTTACTGAATCGCTTGTTCCAATCACATAATCACTAACGTCTGCTGCATCCCAAACTGCAGACCACGTATCTATGGGTACGTTAGAATAGGCATTGCTGAAAAGAGAAATGACATCGGCTGCCTGTTGAGTTGGCGCGGGTGCTGATGTAGTTGGATCGGCTGCGAAAGCAATACTGGCAGATAGGACCAGACAGCAAATACAAACGGAAATTTTTGTTGTGATGTGCTTCATGATGTAAGGGTTTAGTGGTGTGAAAAAAATTTGTTGAATGTATGTCCACTCATCACCTTAATCCTAATAAACCTGCCAGACAAATACCAGACTGCATAAACTTTGGTATCAAATGAAATTTTTGTTGTGAAATAATTCCTGTTTAAGAATTTAGCCGGGTGAAAATTATTTTTTAACGGTATGATAACCTGCATATGCTTCCTAAAATACCTGCCAGACAAATGCTGGACAGCATTAATTTGAATATTAAACCAATGTTTTTTTAAATAAAATGAAGCCAAAAACAGCGAGGAGGGCAACTTCTAAATATTCAGATTTATGCTGTGGATGGTTAAAAATTTACCCTCGTACTGAGGTTGGTATCATAACTGGAACAGGAGAAAATTGCCCGGATTAAACAAAATAATATGCACATTGAATTAAAGTCATTCGCACATCATTATTTAGTGTGCAGACCGGCATTCTGCCAAACGAAATACTTTTATTTTTAGTGATAGGAAGAAAATGTTTCTGCTTAGGTTTACAGTCTGCATCTAAAAATATGAATCTATTCTACCTCATCATTCTGTTGGCCGGCATTTTAGTTTTGATATTCGGCATCCTCACTTTCACGGGCAGGACTTTCTTAAGCAAACGTTCTATCTATTTCTCCGGAATTGAACTGGATAAAAGTATAATTGGCATAGCTTTCTTTTTCCTTGGAATGCTGCTGATCATCATCTTCCTGATTGAAGTGATGGGACCGCATTTTACGAAGGAAGGGTTGTGAACAAAATTTAATTAAACTACAATATTAAAGATCCTTCCTCGTGCAGTGCTTACTGCGTTTTTCCTAAAAACCTTCTTGCACTGTCTGATGCACATATTAATCCTGCCGCCATCATAATCACATCTTTTATTACCAATCTGCCTGCGCCGGATAAGTATGGAAATCCGTATTGCGGGGTGGGAAAATCTCCTCCCAGATTTGGAACATACACTTCAGGGGTTGTAATCAAAAATGTCAACGTAACTGCTGACATTCCAACAGTAAACAGTGCGCCCAAGAGTCCGATTTTAGGAAACCAGATACCCAGGAAGGTGAGCAATCCAATAATTACGATCACTGTTCCTAAGCCGTAAGCAAAAATATAGGTGCCGTTTTCCTTGTGCCAATCAATGTTCTTCTGAACTGTTTTTCCTTCGGGGTTTTTATATTCATTGTACTCCGGTGCTTTTTTGTTATAAAAGAAAGACATCAATGGACTATTCGCAACAAATGGAACAATGCCATCCGCTTCATATTGAAATGCCTTGAGCCCTCCAATCCAAACCATTACGATAAGAATCGATATTCTCGCCAGATTAATAAAATGTTTTTGGCTATTTGCTAAGAAGGTGATGAGTTTATTCATTGTGCTTTTTATTACAATGTATTTTGAAATAGTTTAGACTTTTTGCAATACACGCACCGTTCTGACTTTCAATAAGTGCAAGGCTTGGTTATTTGAGGCTGGAACCCTTTATGATCCAATATAAGTTCTTTTATTCAAGCTGATTGTCAGCGCAGAAAGTAATTTCGTTTTCAATCACCTCATCCGCTTTTTTACCGTCTCTACAATATTCTTCATCCTGTGCAGATTCAGCAAAAATGCAAAACCAAGCTTCACCGGAAAAATGAGGTAATAAAAAAGTATGCTCAAAGGATTAGCGGAAACTTTTACCGGTTCATATCCAAACTCCTTCATGTAATGCGCGCAGGACCGTTGACAAAACCAGATCTCTGTCGGGCTTAGTCCGCCTTTGCCCCAGCTCTGCGCACGATCTGAATTTATACCTTTCACTTCTTTTTTATCCATGCCACTGGAGGAACCAACCTGTGGCACTTCTTTCAGCTTAGCAGAAAATGGAAGTTGAAGAAAAAAGCAGATGCTTTCAATTGCCTTATCAGGATCTTTCAAAAGCGATTCAAACTGAACACTCATCACTCTCCTGTCTTTCACATTATCTCGTGCCCGGATGGCCGAATTCCAGAGTTTGCTGATGGTAAGCGGATGATAGTTGGTCCATGCGCGGATTGTTTCATACCATGTTGCATGAGAGCCACCGAGAAAACGCCGCTTCCATTTTCTTTTCTGTGATAACAATACGTCTCTGGGATCACGCACCATATTGATGAAATAAGAATCGGGAAAAGCTTCCAGTATTTCTGAAATATAAAACACGTTCTGTGGTGTCTGATCACATGGAAATTGCTTCCCGTGTTTTAATGATTCATGCTGAATTACCGCTGCAAAGATTCTTAAGGAAGTGCATTCGCTGCCGGGAATTTCATGGATGATTTTACCTGCTTCATCAAAATATTTCTCCGGCTCCTTCTTCGCAAAATAACCCGCAGCAGAAATATTAATCAGGCGCGCAGCAAGCTTTACACTTTCTTCATTCGATAAGATTTTGTCTTTATCCTTGCCCGACCACATTTGTTCAAAAAAATGGAGCTCCGGAAACGTGTGCACTTTCTCATGATTGCTGAGGATACGTCCCATCATGGTGGTACCGCTTCGGCTGTTTCCTACTACGAAAATAAAGGGCATGGATGCGCTGGAAATTTTGCGCTAAGGTAGCGAAGGGTTTGAAGAGTTTGAATCGTTTAAAGGGTTTTTGAACCCAACCCTTTAAATACCATAAACATGCTAAACAATTCAAACCCTTTATTGTCCTGCTATATAACTCTGCAAATGTTCAATAATACCCTTCTGTTCTTCAATCAGCAACTTTACCACATCGCCAATCGAGACGAGGCCGATTACCTTTGTATTTTCCAAAACCGGCAAGTGCCGGATATTTTTTTCAGTCATCATTTTCATGCACTCATCAATCTCCGTTTCCCTGGTTATAGTGCGCACGTGTGAAGTCATGACTTCGGTAATCGGTGTATCCTTTGAAGCACGCCCCAGCAAGATCACTTTGCGGGCATAATCCCGTTCGGTGAAAATTCCTACTAACTGATCATCATTCATTACCAGCACACCTCCCAGATTCTTTTCTGCCATTAACTTTAACGCGTCATAAACAGTCCCATCAGGTGAAACGGCAAAAATCTGATTGTTCTTACGGCGGAGTATGTCATTTACTTTCATGGAAATAAATTTATGGGTGCTGAAAATGGAATTGGTATGAAATTAAGAAAATTCCACCAACATCAAGCAAGAATATTGCAATTGATCTACCTAAGAATTGTTTGAATCTTAATTTTTTACCACCCCTCTTTGGTCCGCCCCGCCCCGCCCCCCCCCCCCCCCCCCCCGGGGGGGGGGGTTTTTTTTTTTTCCCCAAATTGCTGAAAATAAGTTTGCCGGTCTTATTTTTATATTCGCAATTCCTCATCCATACACATCATGCTGTTATCCAGACGCCTTTTTTCAGTGATTGCCATTGGCGCTGTGATAGTACTGAGTTTTGCTGCTGTTAAAAAAAACGATGCGGAATCCTTCCACAGCAAACTGGAAATGTCATACTTTGATGAAGAAGGTGTTCGCTCTCCAATTGACTCAGGCCAGTACTTTCTGGAATCTATTCGTTGTAAAGGATGTCACGGTTACGATACGTTGCAAGTTGCAAATGTTGATTCAAACGGAACCGACATCAATTTATACGATGATTGGCAAACAACCATGATGGCCAATTCCGCAAAAGATCCGTTGTGGCGCGCAAAAGTGAGTCATGAAATTCTTGTAAATCCCGGCCATGCCGGCGAATTGCAAACAAAGTGCACAGCCTGTCACGCGCCATTAGGGCATTTTACTGCAGTATTTCATGGGGCCACAAGCTACACCATCGACGATCTTATGAATGATACACTTGGCCTGGATGGCGTTTCCTGCGGCGGTTGTCATGAAATAGGAACTGAAAATCTCGGTACTGCTTTCTCCGGTGCAATTCCCTATGACACTACTAAAAAAGAATTCGGTCCCTTTCAAAATCCACTCACCGGACCCATGCAATTGTATGAAGGATTTACGCCAACATACAGTACACACATGAGTAAATCGCAGGTCTGTTCATCGTGCCATACGCTCATCACGCATACAGCAGATCTCGAAGGCAACTATACCGGCAACACATTTATTGAGCAAGCCACTTATCATGAATGGCTGAACTCCGCTTTTTCACAGGATAATATTACCTGCCAGTCGTGCCACATGCCACAATTGAAAGATTCTATCATCATTGCCAATAATATTCTTGCGCTCGCCCCACGCTCACCGTTTAACCAGCATCAGTTTGCCGGAGGAAATGTTTTTATGGTAAACCTGATCAAAGAGAATAAAGAAGCCCTCGGAATTACCGCACCGGATATCAATTTTGATTCGACACTGGCCGCAACCTACCGCCTGCTTCAGCAAAAGACAGTTGGATTGTCCATATTTGTTGACAGCATCGCAACCGATACACTATTTATAAAAGTGCGGGTCAGCAATAAAGCAGGTCATAAATTTCCTTCAGGATATCCCAGCCGTCGAGCGGTATTACAGCTGGTAGTAACTGATCAAAACCTGGATACTGTTTTTCAATCCGGCACTTTCGATTCAAATTTTGAAGTGTTCAATATTGATCCTTCCTATGAGCCACACTACGATGTCATAAAAAAATCGTCCCAGGTTCAGTTGTATGAAATGATTATGGGTGATGTAAACAATGATGTTACCACCGTTCTGGAACGCGCAGATCACATGATCAAGGACAATCGCCTGCCACCGGAAGGATTTGTTTCTACCCATCCTGATTATGATACGGTTCAAATAGTTGGCGATGCACTGAATGATCCCGACTTCAATAAAACAAATGCGGTGGAAGGTTCAGGAATGGATTTCGTGCATTATCACATTCCTGTAAATGGCGTAAACGGAATTTTAAATGTTTATGCCGGCATGTATTTTCAAAGTGTTCCGCCACGATATCTCGAAGAAATGTTTTCATACAGCAGCTCAGCTATTGATACATTTAAGAACATGTACTTTTCTGCTGATCGAACACCTGTCCTGCTGTCTTCAACACAATTGCAGACACCTTTTATATTAGCAGATGCAAATCTTTCAGGCCAATTAAACATCACAGTAAAGAATACGCTGAGTGAATCAGGACTTGTTCAGGTGATCAATAATCAGCACCTGATAATTGGTGACGTGAATATCTATGACGCGGATGGAACATTGCAATCAAATGTTTCGGTTCATGATAATGCATCTTCCATTTCCATTCGGTTGCCGGCGAATAACGGTATGTATTTTTTGGAAGTATTGACCAATCAAGGTCGCTATATTTTTAAAGTCATACGGTTATAAATTATCTTTTGTCATTCTTTCAGCCTGACCCGATAGTTTTTACTACATTTAAAATTCTTTTTCAAGCCACAACAAATAAACCCCATGAGATTTTTTACAAAACTTTCCCTGCTTAGCTGCTTCATCATCCTATGTTGCTTATCAGGAATAAATGCACAGGTAAGTTTCCTGAATGCCAATGCAAAACTTTCCGCAACCAACATTCACAGTGGTTGTCCGGTTGCAGTTATTGACATTAATGGTGATGGCCTTGATGACATTGTGAGGTTGGATCAGGCGCACCTGCTTTACATCGATTACCAGCGACCCGGATTAACTTTCGACCATCATTATATTGGTGATTACGGAGGAGGCTCTTCATGGGCCTGGGGATTGTGTGTGGCTGATGTAGATCATAATGGTTTTAAAGATGTAGTGGCAGGTGGTTATGGTCCGGCTGTAAAAATTATGAAACTCGACAATACCGGCACAGCAGGAGCCTTGTATAGTTTGCCTGCCTCTAATTTCTTTCTTCAGAATGTAAATTTTGCAGATGTAAATAATGATGGCTGGGAAGATATTTTCGGATGTGATGACAATGCTGAAAGTCATATCTGGCTGAACAGCGGCAATGGCAATTACACAGTCTCCTCCATTATTGACTTTGATGTAACCAATACCGACGATTCTGGAAACTATGGAAGCGTATGGACTGATTTTGATAATGACGGCGACGTGGATCTTTACATTGCAAAATGCAGACAAGCGATTAACGATCCATCAGATGGCCGCAGGATTGATGCACTCTTTGTGAATGACGGAAACAACAACTATACTTCTGATGCAGCTTCATACGGACTTGCGGACAGTGCGCAAACATGGACTGCAAATTTCGGTGACATTGATAATGACGGCGACCTCGACGTAATTCAGACAGATTATGACGTACCTGCAAACCTCCTGGAAAATGATGGCACAGGGCACATGACCAATATTACTTCCGGATCAGGTTTTAACATGAGTATTATTCCCATTGAATCCGTGATGGAAGATTTCGATAATGATGGTTTTATTGATATTCTTGTTACTGGAAGTGATTACCAGTTCTTCCACAATAACGGCAACAAGACTTTTACAAAACTGCCCGGCATTTTCGGAACCGACAACATGGAATCTTTTGCCATTGGAGATCTGAACCACGATGGAAAAATTGATGTGTATGCAAGTTATGCCAACATTTATACAAGTCCGACGTCCATTGATGATGTCTATTGGTTGAACACGGTTGCGGATGGCAATCACTTTCTGACCATTAACTTAACAGGAACAACAAGCAATACCGGCGCATTAGGAGCACGCGCGGAAATTTATGGTGCTTGGGGAAAACAAATCCGCGAAGTGAAGGCCGGTGAAAGCTATGGAACCTGCAACACAGCAAGTCTCCATTTCGGAACGGGCACCGCAACAACAATTGATTCTGCGATCATCCGCTGGCCATCCGGCATAATTACTACTATCGTGAATCCGGCAGTTGACCAGTTTATCAGTTTGATAGAAAATGAATGTGTAACACCTGATCTTACGATCAGCAACAGTGGAGGAACAATCATCTGTCCCGGACAATTTGTAACGCTTTCAGCAAGTGATGTTCCTGCCGACTATTCGTATCTCTGGTCAAATGGAGCTACAACGCAATCAGTCACTATTAACAGCACAGGTGATTACAATGTAAAAATCAGTTCCTCCTCCAACTCTTGCATCAGCACTTCAAAAACAATTTCCATTACACAAAATCCGATTGAAATTCCTATTGTTACAGTGTCCGGTGCATTAACTTTTTGTGAAGGAGGAAGCGTGGTGTTGTCAGGTCCACCTTCCACTTCTTATGCATGGTCAAACGGCGCATCCACACAATCAATTATAGTTACAACTTCGGGTTCTTATGCTATCACTGTTCCCGGGACCTGCCAGCTAATTACTTCAGATCCAATCACGGTCATTGCATTGGTATCACCGGAACCGGTTGCCAATGATGTTTACCTGCCTGAACCCGGCACAGCAACACTAACTGCATCCGGTGATGCAGTTTCATGGTATGATGCGCCATCAGGAGGATTGCTGTTGGGCAGCGGAAGCTCATATGTAACACCTTTCGTAACAGATTCTGCAACTTACTATGCAGAAAACACAACTGCATTTGGCGCAGATACTTTTTATGCAGGTCAAAAATACCATGAAGGAAATTTATACAGCGGCAGCACCAGCACCAACAGCAGTATTATTTTTAATGTTTCAAAAACTTGTGTATTGAAATCTGTGAAAGTGTATACCGATACACCGGGTGAGCGATTGATTGAATGGAGAAATCATAATGGAGGAGTTATTCAAAGCGCGATGATTAATATTCCAATGGACTCGAGCCGCATCACACTTAACTTCAACCTGGTTCCCGGTAATGATTATGAGTTGACCACTAATACGAATCAGAACAACATTTTTTGGGGACATGACGGTCCCCGACTCCAAAGAAGCGATGTTGGTGTTGCATATCCTTATGTGATCAGCGATTACATTTCAATGACCGGCTCGCCCAATGGAAGTGAAGTTTACTACTATTTTTATGATTGGGAAGTAGACAACATTCCAACACTTTGCGTCAGTAACCGCACACCAGTAACCGTTTATATTGATTTTGCTTCAGGCGTCTCACAAGTTGATGCTGCAGGCATTTGGCAGGTATTCCCTAATCCGACGGCTGGTTTTGTTACTATAACTTCCGATGTTGCGCAAACCGAACCCATCCATCTGCAACTGGTGGATATTACCGGCAGGATATTGCTGACACAAGTAGAAACCGGACTGAAGCAGGGAGCTACCACTCAGCTTGACCTTAGCGGATTTTCAAGCGGTATTTACTTTTTGAATGTCGAAACTGAAGGTAACAGGCAGCAGCATAAGGTGATTATTCAATAGTGATTGATTTCATTTAATTATCCATCCATCGGATTGGCGCTTCTTCGGCTCCTGCTACTTATCAGCGGTAGCACGTCGCACCACCCATCGGATAGCTACCGAAGTTTTGTGCGTGGTGCCATCCGATGGGTGGAGAAGATTATAGTGGTTTGTCACCAGGTCATTTCTTCATTTCCTGAAAATAAAATACACCGCAAGCACCAGTAATGAAAATCCAACAAAGTGATTCCATCTCCATGCTTCATTCTTAAAAAACAATACTGTAAAAACGGTGAATACAACGAGTGTGATCACTTCCTGAATCACTTTCAATTGAACTAATGAAAACGGTCCACCATTTTCATTAAAACCAATGCGGTTTGCCGGCACCTGGAAAAAATATTCAAACAATGCAATGCCCCAACTGATCAGTACCACAATTATTAGCGGCAACGCGGCAAACCATTTGAACTCGCGGAATTTGAGATGACCGTACCAGGCCAGCGTCATAAATATATTGGATAAAACTAGTAAGCCGATAGTTTGAAGTGATTTCATTTTCAGAGTAGTTAGGTTCTTATTCGAACGGCAAAAATAGCGGAATGTAAAAAACAAATAACCGCGCAGGAGGAAGTATAAACTTTTGCCAGCCTATTTCTTTCTAATTCCTAATCTTTGTCCGGTTCTTACTTACTACCATTCCCAACTAAACTTTTGTTAATGAAGTCCTCATTTTTATTTTTTCGCAAAATATCATTGGCCTGTATCTTATTACTGTTAAGCAATATGGTGCTCCATGCTCAAAACGGATATTACCTGAGAAGCCCTTTGCCTATTTATAATGATGTTGCTTCGGCCTCATTTATTTCAGAAGAAGAAGGTTGGTTTGGATATAAAGGCGGATCGCTGATGCATACTATTGATGGAGGCGACACCTGGGAAGATCAGACATTCCTCACCGAAGAAACAACTATCAGCTCGCTGTTTTTCGCGAATGCAGACACGGGATTTTTACTTTCTTCTTTTCAGTTTGGTTCATTTAATTATCTCTACAAAACCGTGAATGGAGGTGCTGCCTGGAACCTGATCACCAATCTTCCGGTCGGTGGAATTTTTAAATCATTAAATTTTATCAATGGGAAGATCGGTTATGTCGGTGGTGCGGAAAACATCATCTTGAAAACAATTAACGGAGGAAGTACCTGGATTTCTCAATTAACACCCGAAGATGATTACATCAACGACCTTTATTTTGCCGATGCTATCAATGGCTGGGCTGTCGGCACGAATGGTAATATCTTTCATACAAACAACGGTGGTACAAACTGGGAACTTCAATATGAACAAAATAATATCAACTTCACCGGTGTTTCATTTGGCGATGCGTTGCATGGTGTAGCGTGTGGTTATTTGCAAAGTTCTTCGAAAGGAAGAATTTTTAAAACCAATGATGGTGGCATTACATGGACCAGCATTTATAATTACAATGCTGACAAAATTCTGGATATTAAAGTGAACGAGAATGGTGAAGGCATTGCGCTCGCACGCAATTCTTCCAGTGTTATTTATACGCATGATGGTGGTAATACCTGGGGAAGTGCTGCTGTTGACTTTTATGCTCCGCAGGTAGTAGCAGGTAAACAAGGTTTTTTCGTAGGTGGCAATGCCGGACATTTATACAGGAATGACAGCTCCGTAACTGCGTTCACAAAAATTGATCAACGAATTTCTGAAGATCCGTTTTATGATGTGGTGTTTGCTGATCAACAACACGGTTTTATTACAACGTATACCGGACTTCTTAAAACTACGGATGCCGGAGTTACATGGTCTGTAGATCCTTCCATAACAGGTCCGATAGGTGATCTTCAGTTCACTGATCCGCAACATGGATATTTTGAAAAAATTACCTATCCGGGACCCGTAGAAACATTTTACAAAACAACAGATGGAGGAAACACCTGGGGCCAGGTTTCAACAGTGGCCGGTGGGTATTCACCTGTTTTTGTGCGCGATAGTTTAACAGCTTTCGCATTTCTCAACACGCTCTCGGGAGGTTATGGAAATATTTATCGCTCTACCGACGGTTTGCAAACCTGGCAGGCAGTACTTGACTCTGTTCCTGAAATTTATGATTATTGCTTTGTGAATGATCAAACAGGTTGGGCCACAGGTTTCACTTTTTATTCAGGGCGAACGATTTACAAAACATCAGATGGCGGAGCTACATGGGTGCTTAACTATCAAAGCCCTGACATCAATACCACAGCAAGTTGCATCACATTTATTGATCCGTTGCATGGTTTCCTGGGAACTAATAATGGTATGTACCTTGAAACAATCAACGGTGGCGATAGCTGGAATGAAGTGCAGTATGATACAGCCTCCACTGCGTGGCAGGATTACATTCTTGATATTGAATTCATGGATGCGACCAACGGTTTCATGTGGTCTCCTCCGCATGTGATGCATACGAAAGATGGCGGACAAAGCTGGCAAACTGAATACACAGCCGCACAATATGCCTCTATCAGTCATTTTGCATTTGTCGACACAGCTCGGGCATGGCTCGTTGGCCTTTACAATGTGCTCATAGAAAAAAATACTTTCCAGATTCCAACAGGTGCTTCCTCCATAAGTGAATCGCAAGTTAACTGGAATGTATTTCCTAATCCTGCAAGAGATGCAGTCATTCTTTCGGGTGAAACCAAAGCCGGAAATTTATTGAGTGTTGGTCTTACCAATCTATCAGGTCAATCTATGTATGCCACTTCTTTCAACGCAATCAATAACTTTTTTCAATTTACACTTGACTTGAGTCCATACACTCCGGGAATTTATTTCCTGACAATCAGTTCGGAAAGCACCTATGAGGTAAGGAAATTAATTTTAGAAAAATAAATCCGTAGTGTGAAACAACAAGACTGTAAACAGGCTTTCAAAAGCTTTGCGAAATAGTATTGCAGGTCAATTGATCATGCAGGTTATATGCATTTCATCCGGGAAAACCCATCGCAATAGCAGGCAACCTGTTCTATTTCTTAATGAAATTCAAATATTTGTTAATTGCGTGTTAAGTGGTTTTTCGCGTCCGGGATTTTTAATTCCTGATTCTCTCAACCTTTATCATTCAAATACCTCAGCATATCCTGAATAGTTTCTTCCAAAGTATATTGCTGCTTCCATCCTGTATCGTTTTTTAAACGCATGCTGTCGCCATAGATGATGGGTTCATCGGTTGGCCTGAGCAAAGAAGGATCCGTTTCAATATTCAGTTTGATGCCGGTTGCCTTTTCAATCAGGGGAATTAACTCTTTCACCTGGTATACTTTTTCACCGCTCACATTATAAACTTCACCGGCTGTTCCCTTTTCTGAAAGCAAAACCAATGCTGACACAAGATCACGTACATCTGTAATGGAACGCCTGGTTTCCAGCGTGCCCACTTTAAATTTATTCTCCGCTCCTTTCATAATCTTGTAAGCACGCAACACAAAATCAGAAGTAACATCATTGGTTTTTCGCGAACCGGTGGTATTGAAAATCCGGACGCGAATGCAACGAATGCCGAAATTTTGAAAATACTGGAATGAAAGCAAGTCCTGACCAACTTTGCTTACACCATAAGGATGCAAAGGCAATAAAGTGGTGTTTTCTTTTACGGGTGTGTTTTCAGGTGTAAGCGACAATCCATACTCAGCACTCGAACAGGCTACAACAACCATCGGATCATAATCAGGTTCATGGAGGCGAATTTTTTTTACGGCTTCAAAAACATTGATTGTCCCATTCATATTCGTGTTGATGGTTTCAATGGGTTTTTGCCAGGAAACCGTCGGATAACTTTGCGCAGCAAGATGAAATATGGTAGCAGGACGAAATTGATTGATGATGGAAAAAACTTTTTCTGCATCAGTCACATCACATTCAATAGCATTGCAAACGGAAAGTATGTCGTTAACATCAATCGTTGGCTTAAACCAGGTTCCGATAATTTTTTCCTTCGGAAGCTGCGCACGATAACGATCAATAAGATGCGATCCCACCATGCCGGCGGATCCGGTAATCATTACACAATCTGTTGCAACTGACATTGAGAATTGAGAATTATGAATTAGGAATTAGGAATGATGAATGGTGAAGATTGAACCAACCACTAATGACCAATGACTATTGACTATTGACTATTGAGACTAAGGACTCGTTACTTGGTACTCGCTACTCACTTCCCGCCCAGCGCAAGTTGATAGATTTCATTCACCTTCTTACCAATCAACTGCCAACTGAATTTTTCATCCGCCGTTTTTTTTGCATTGATGCGAAGTCGTTTCATTTTTTCTTCATCTTTCAACAACGCCATAATTTTTTCAGCCAGATCTTTTGCATCTTCATTCTTAAACATCACGCCGTTCTCTCCTTCCACAATAATTTTTTTGAACGTATCCAGATCAGACGCAACAATGGCGGCACTGTAGTCCAACGAACGTATCATGACACCACTTGAATAAATTTCCCGGTAGGGAAGCGTTACCACATCTGCTGCCGCGAAATAATAAGGTATGATTTCATTAGCGACATAAGAATAATTGAGAATGCAATCCTTTTCCAGATTCTTTTCTTTAACAATTGCATCAAACTCTTCCTGTTCCACTTTCCAGGGTTTACCGACCACCAGTAATTTCACGTTAGGCATCTGGTCGCGCACAATCGCATGCGCACGCAGTAACACATCCAGTCCTTTTACTTTTTTTATTTGCCCGAAGAAAAGCACCAGTTGCTGATCCACCGGCAGGTTCAATTTTTTTCTTGCTTCTTCTTTGGTGATGGGTGTATTGAATAAAAAATCGGAATCGCCGTGCGGAACAATATGAATCTTACTGTCCGGAAAATCAGGAAAATATTTCTTCAATGAAGTTCTTGCATAATCAGAATGAACAATGATCTGATCGATGGCGCGGCTGAATTTTCCATACTTACCGGGATCAATTTCCTGACCGAACTTATCGAAGCTTTCGATGTCGTGAATAGTCGCCACCACTTTAAATCCCTTTCTGCGAAACAGGTAAAAATTCAGGTATTCCCTTCCTGCAAAATGATATACATGAAAGTGAACCACTTTAGCTCCTGCTTTCGCAGCATCCTTAGCCGCATTCCAGGATCCTATTGCATAGCGAAATCCGCGAAGCAGCTTATTATCTTTTCCGTAAATTTTTTTAAAGGGCTTTACCGTGCGAAAAGGAAATGTAAACTTCGTGTCAAGATCCGTTTCATCGCAGGTATAAAAACTGAGTTCAGTGCCCTGATCAGCCACTGCTTTACATAACCCAAAGTCATAAAAATCATTACCACTGTGTCCGCCGATAGGTTCTACCATGGCAACACGTAGCTTTCTGTTCTCACTCATACCAGCGGCTTAAATCTTTGTTGAGCAATTTTTCAAGTTGCATGATATCAGGTTTGAAGATTGCCTGCATACGATCTACTGTATCATCGTGCTTTACCTGCTTCACTTTCCGGGTGAGAAATAATTTCTTTATCGCTTCCACTTTATGATCGGGAATAATTTTACGCGCTAACAGGCGTAAATTCTTCTGTGAATAGATAGCCCGGAAAAAATTATTGCGCGGTGCAGAATACGTATTGTATTTGCCTTCCAGATCAGGCATAAACGAAGGATCGATATTGAGATAATGCAATACATTAGTAATCATTCCCTGCATATCATCTGACAGTTCATCATAGATGAAAATCCGGACGTTATCTTTTCCGAATACATCAATATATCGTTTCACCTGTTCATAATACAACCCTAACTCTATGTATTGCTGGTACCAGAGATGCGCAAATTTGTGCTTTGAGGTCTTGCTTACAATGTTTTCCAGCGATTCACTTACGTAGCCCAGTTTATGCTCCATAAAATAATGGGAAAAAGCACGGTCAACAGGATTTCGAAGCGACATGATGATCTTTGCATCGGGCGACAGTTCTTTAATTTTTGCCGGAACCGAAGGATAGAAAAGATAGGAAACACTCGCTTCTCCCACTGCTTTGTGACGGCCATTAGCAGTCTCAAACAACTGAAGATATTCTTCTAAAGTGCCAACACCTTTTTCTTTGTGATAAAGATTCTGCTTAACGGTTTCTTCATACGAGAAGTAATTGGGTTCCTTGATGGAACTCATAAAAACTTCCGGATGCTTTTTAAGATAATAGTAAAGGGAAGTAGTACCTGCTTTAGGTGCTCCTACAATAAAAAAATTGGGCAATTTCTTTGTCATAAGTCAGTTTAACCAATCGGGCAACTGCGTAATTCCTTTCCCTCTGAGGAATTCAGCTAACCGTTTATTGTAAGGTTGATAAAGTTCATCCAGAAATTGGCGCTCTTCGGCATTCATCTTTTCGCGTCCACCGGAATTCGCATTTACTTTTTTGTAAAATCCGCGTAAAGTTCGCTTCAATCCGACATTCTTTCTCCAGAATGATTCAAATTTTTTGTTAACAGTAAGCATTGCCTTATGCATCCAACGGTTTTTATACGCAATAGTCTGGTTTTCTATCGCGAAATCTTCCGGTTTATAGATGCTGAAATCGAGGTGGAGCCAATCGCATACTTCTTTCATAAAGCTGAATGCATCCTTTTTCAGATCTTCAAAAAACAGGATTTTAAGATTTTCACTATAAAGATTGTACCAGGCCGGGAGATAATCAATGTAATAACCTTCCTGAATTCCTCTCATAAATAATGCCTCTTCATCTTCGCGGTGTTCATCGATCTGCTGATTAGCAAAAGCGACCGATTTTCGTATAAAATCCTCAAATGTGACATCCGAAGTGAGGTAGGCATTTGCTTTTTTCCTTTCATAAAAAGAAAATAACCGGTCTGCGGGGTTGCGGAAGATGAAAATCATTTTTACATCGCTTCCAAGTTCCTTGCTGATTCTTTCGGCAATCATTTCCTTTCCATAGAGATAACTCGGACTTGCTTCCAGCCGGTATTTCTTTCCCGCTTCACAATGAGAAAAATAGCTTGCATATTTTTCCATAGATGGAATTTCCCTGCCATATCTGAGCGGCATAAAAAATCCAATCTCTTTGGTTGAAGACCCGCAAACATCCGGATGCATGGAAAGATAAGTATACACCGAAGTGGTTCCGGCTTTATGTACTCCTCCAATAATCAGGTTGGGCAATCTCAATTCAGTCATCTGCTGCTATTAATTTAAAACCTGCTTATTGGCCCAGCGGTAATTCCGTTCGGGGTGAAGTTGGATGTAATAGAAAAAATAATGAATGGCCACAAAAGACGCGGCAATGGCCATTCCGGGATCAAAGAAACTTCCTCCGGTCGGAATTCCACGCACGATAAAGAAGATGATGAAAAACAAAATTGCCTGGTAGAAATAGTCCTTTCTGAACTCTTTGCGGAGGCGTTGATGCGTTCTGTAAACCAGCCAGTATTGGGTGAGCCCGAGCATTAAACCCAGTACACCGAACTGATATACGACACCGAGTATTCCAATATCCGACGCATAAAAGTGTCCCAACTCTGCTGTTGGACCGCCAAGCCAGTCGTTGTTGATTTTTCCGTTGCCAAAAAACCAACTGAATGAATGTTTATTAAAGTATTTGAAAGCAATGGCTGTTTCGCGAATACGGGCATCTGCAGAGGCTTCTCCGGTTTCTTCACCCTGTAAGGCAAGAATTACATTGGTGTACATCAATGTCACCCTTTCAAGGATGTCAGGCCGCAACAGCCACAATCCACCAAGCGCCGCTGAGATAAATAGAATGAAGGAAGAAGTATAGTAGATGATTTTTTCCCATGTTGCATTCAATAAAAAATATAACCCTACGGTACCCAATAACGCAATGGAAGTTCCTCTTTTCTGATTGATAAAAAAGATATAGGCGAAAAATCCCATGAAGTACAAAGCGTATTTTATATGGCTTGTTCTTACATATCTTATGAAGTAATAGATAGTTGCAAATGCGAATCCGAAGATATCGAACTCAAACTGGCAACCACCTTTAATGGAATTACAATATACGAACAAGGTACCTGCAAACTGATTGGGATTAAGTCCCAGTATCATCGCCATATAAATCGGAAGATTGAACCATGCGCCAAATAGAAGCGAATCGCGAACCATCGTGAGGTCTATCGATTTTGATTTCAGGAGGTAAAACATGAAAATGCCTGATAAAATAGCCAGCCATGATTTTTCTGCTGACATACCAAGGAAAATAGGTTGACCAAAATAGAAATTCGTAACAAAGCCCGCCTGAATCATGATATAGCCAAGCAACATCAATATGATAACCTCATAAACATTAAATCCTGCCTTTTTGATTAATAGCTTGTCAACGAGGTATACTGTAGTGAATATGAGATATACAAAGAGCATCGGATAACCCCCGAATACCAGGTAGATGAGCGAAAGCGGACTCTTAATGAGTGTTCCGAAAATATTAATGAACAGCAGATAGAGTAAAAATACTTTGATACGACGCCTCCATGTATTATGAATGGCGTCAGCAAATTGAATTGGCGGTTGTGTAAGTTCTAATCCCTGCTGCACGTTCTTTTACCTAAAAGTATTTTAAGGATTAAGAGGGATTCCTTTGAATTTCCTTCTGTCAGATTCTTTAATGCCTTCCCAATCAGGCGTATGATGGGTGCGAAGATAAGATACGGATAGTAAAGTTGGTAGAATAACATCCAGCCGCGGTATTTGCAACACATAAAAAATAATGGCCTTTGTTTACTCTTGATTTCCTTGCCCGTAGTTACACCTTGCTTGTGATATATGATGCTTTGGTAACAATAACCATGCTTCCAGCCTCTTCTAACGCCCCTGATTTCCCAATCCATCTCTTCAAAGTAAGCATAGTACACATCATTCATTAAGCCAACATCTTCCAGAAATTCTCTGCGAATAAAAAGAGAAGCACCGTATACATAGTCAAACTGCACATCATCGCGGTCAAATTGACCATTATCCAATTCTTTCAATCCAAGGTGATAGGACCAGGTGGTCCATTTGTTAAACATCCCACCAATTGCATTGATCTTATCCGGCCAGCGGTACCAGCGAAGTTTAGAACCGATCATCCCTATTTTTTCACCCTTTGATTTATAGACTGCTGCTTTATCTACAAGATGTTTTAATGCATCAAAGTCTAAGGTGGTATCATTATTTAGTAGCCACACAAAATCTCCATCACCTTTTTTCAAAGCGTAACGGGAACCAACATTATTTCCGCCTGCAAAGCCGATGTCTGATTTTGCCTGCACAAAAATGAGTGGATATTTAAAAGGTGCGTTGGGAGCAGCGACTATTTCCAATTGAAGTTGTTGTTCGCTTTCAGTATTTCCTCCGCTTTCTGCTTCCGCAATATCATAGGTAATCCAGGCTGCAGGTTTGTTACAATCAGGAAATGAAAATTTTCTAATTTCATCCGGAGGGTTGAAATTTATGATACGCGTTCCGTCAGCCCATTCTTTGATTATTTGAAGGGAAGCCGGCGTATTATTATCCACCACAACAACTTGAAACTCCTTGTATGATTGCTTCGCTAAGCTTTCAATCGTCTCCACGGTATTATCATGACCATTGAAATTGACAAGAACGATGTATATTTTTGGTTGTGTCATTATGTTTCCGAAACTAATTTTGCATTAAGCTAATCTAACGACTTGAATGACTATGGATTCACTTCTCACTTCTCACTTCACCCATCCACTCAAATCCCTTCCCAGCAACTTCCCCAGCTTCATCACATCATCACGAAAAATGTTGACCAGGAACTTGCGTTCTACCGCCGTGATCTTTGGCAAATCCTTATCAGTATAAAATGTCTTCTTGAATTTTGATTTTACCGATTTAGGGAGAATGCCTTTCAGCCAATCCTTTACTTTCTTCTGTGTGTTTAATTTACCAATGAGTTTATTCCTGGGAATAAAAGAAGGATTAAACTTTTGTGAATAATCTATATGCACATTGGGATCAACGCCCAGGAAGGAAAACATATCCTTCACCACAGCGCCAGCATCTTTTTTAAAGTCATCGAAGAGATAAATGCGTCGCTGCCGCTCAGGAAAAATTTCTATGAATCTTTTCACCTGCTCGGCATACATGCCAATCTCCACATACAAATTGGAAATTCCCCACCCTTTCGGGTCGCGTGCCATGTCTTTCTTCAGGGCAGTCATAAAATCATCTGTTTCATAACCAATGCGAAGATCCATCAGGTAATGACTGAATGCACGATCAACAGGATTGCGCAGCATCATGATCACTTTGGCATCCGGAAATTTTTTAAAGATATTTTTAGCTGCTTCATGAGAATACAAATACGAATTGGTGATTTCTCCGACTGCTTTTTCATCCTTTACATTTTTGAACAACTTTGCATATTGGTCCGCATCTTTCACAAAAGCATGAAAGATTCCCTCCTTCATATCCGTTTCCAAAAATTTTGAAAGGTCTTTATTAAGTGACCTCGCATAGTTGGGGCGGAATTTTGTATTGTCAATATCAGTGGAGAAATGGTGCGTTTCCTTGATCGGTGCCATATAGATTTGCGGATGCATCTTCATATATTCATACAAAGAAGTGGTTCCGGACTTTGCAGCGCCCACCACGAAAAAATTCGGGAGCTTGTTATTTTGTCTTGTATTATTCGTTATCATGTCTTTTTATGCAGGTCATTTTTTTAATAATCAACCCACGCTTTACCGGGTTGTAAATAATTTTTCATTCAAACTTTTTGTGCTTTCCAGATCAGTTAATCCAACTTCCCAAATCACGTTTAATGAGATCCTGCAGTCTTAAAATATCTTCCCTGTAGATTTTCTTTAAAGCCAACCGCGTTTCCGGATTCAGTTCTTTTTTTTCAAGGTTGTATTTGTAAACGGTGCTTTGCACTTTCAACCGCATTTTCCGGCGAAGCTCTTTGGGCAACAGGTTGCCAAGAAATTTCTTTACAGGATTGGGCTTCTTCAAAAATTTATTCAACGCCTCTGACTTAGGTTCACCACTTGCATTCAACTCATCACCAAAGTCGAGCGGTATGCGGTCAATTTCCAAAAAATCTTCGAGTGATTGCACCAACTCCTCAGGATCTTTGCGCAGGTCTTCACTCAGGCATACTTTTACTTTTTTGAAATTTTCAAGATACGCCTTCACCTGCTTGTAATATAAGCCCCGCTCTGTGTATTGATAATCAAAATGCCAGTTTTCAGCTTTGCGTTGCACTTCCATTTTTAAAGCTGCTTCGAAATCGAGCGATTCAGCGCCATCACGAAGCTTGTGCATGTATTGTGAGAAAGCACGGTCGACGGGATTACGCAAAGCCATCACAATATTTACGCTTTGCGGATCAGGATGAATGCACAGGATGTTGGCAATTGTTTTCTCGTAGAAGTACAAGTAAGTTGTAGATGACTCGCCACGTATTTTTTTATCTTTTCCATCTGCAAACAGTGCGAGGTAATCATTTAAATGATTGACGAGGAAACGCGGCTTCGTCACTAACTTTCCATTGTTGATGAAGGTCAACTCTTCTTCAGGCCAGGCAAAATAACCGGGCTCCTTTTTTTTACTCATAAAAACCTGCGGATGCTGATCGAGCGCATAGTGAAGCGTGGTGGTGCCGCCTTTTGCAGCGCCCACGATCAATAAATTCGGCCAGACGTTTTTATCAGTCATGTTTTAAAAAGTCGTTAGTCATTAGTGGTGATTGATTATTGTTCATTGGTTCAATCTCTCCAATTAACTATTCACTATTCACCATTCTTAATTCTTAATTCTTAATTCGCCCCCACCATACCACGTACTTAAATCCCTATGAATTAATTTTTCGAGCTGATGAATATCGTTGATGAAAAATTTATCAATGAGTTGCTTTTCTTTTTGTTTATCAAGCTTAGCATTTTCGGTGGTTGCTGAATTCTTCTTCGCGATAAAACGCTGCAACCACTTTTTTGCGCCGGAAGGCAAGAGCATACCTAAAACATTCCGTACGGGATTTTTTTTCCTGGTAAGTTCATGCACCGCCTTATTCCTTGGTACAGCAGCTTCATTGCTTTTGATCTGAAGATTTAATGCTGCACGTTTCACACCCAGAAAATCCTGGATCCGGTTAAATGTTTCATTCCTGTTTTTGATGAAGTCATCTTCAAAAACAAGAAAAAGCATATTTTCTTCTTTAAAATATTTTTTGAAACGGTTCACCTGTTCAGTATAGTAACCGCGGGTTAAATAACTAAAATTAAATTTTTGTGAAGGATTTGCTTTCAACCGTACTGCTTCAGTGGCAATAGCTTCATCAAATGAAAGCTCTTCAAATCCCTTTCGTTTTGACATCAGGTAATGAGAATAAGCGCGGGAAACAGGATTTCTGAAAATGAAAATGAGCTTAACCTTGTCCCCCAAAGTTTCAAAAATGCGTTGAGCAGCATTCTCTTCATACATCATTGCAGGATCCACTTCACCAATTGCACTTTGATCTTTGCAATCGCTGAAATACGCCTGCTCATAAAACTTAACGCCTTTTGCATACTTCTCTTCGTACACAAAAAACTTCGTTTCCTTCACCTTTTGAGGGAGAAAGATGGAAGGATGTTGTTTAAGAATTTCGTAAAGTGTAGTTGTTCCTGCTTTTTGAGCGCCCACACACAGGAAATTGGGTACTGCCATCTGCACAGTCCGTTTTTATTTGGAAAACCGCAAATGTAACAAAAAGGGAAAGGTGGAGGAAGTAAGAAGTATAAAGTATGAACAAGTGATGTGCCGATGAAGTAATGTACCTATGTGCCGATACTTCGATGTGCAATAGTTTGATGCTTGAATTGTTTGATGATGCAATGACTCAATGACAAATGGCCAATGATTATTTACTAACGACTCAGGACTAACGACTCACAACTTTCTACTCACTACTCATTACTCACTACTAACTACTCAAAGCTACCAGTTTGATCTTCCACAGCACTTTCTTTCTCGCCATTGTCGCCTTTCTTCTTTTTTTCCGGCTTGAGCGCTTGCCGAATCTGCCTGATAAATGTTTTTGGATTTACCTTGAAAAGATCAGTGAAGTCGAGCGTATAAAATCCGTAATAATACCTTATCAGGAAGAAAGGAATCAGGTTCATGATAATAATCCCCAATGTATTTACGCAAGCTGCACCTATAATCCCGTAACGTGGAATAATGATCAGGTCAAGAATGATGGCAAGCACGGTTGTCATAACCATCAGGTTACGGTTGAGCTTCTGTTTACCGGTCATCATTAGAATATTACTGACAGGGCCCGTAGCTGCGTTAACGAACTGGCCGATAGAAAGAATGATGAGCGCCTCGGTGCCTGCAAGAAATTCTTTGCCGAAAATTCCCATAATAAAGGGCGCTAATAAAATAACAGCTACCAGGATAGGTGCTGAGCACCAGAAAATAATCTTAGTGGCGAACTGGGCTGATTCTCCCAGCTCTTTAATCTTTCCCTGTGAAAATAATTCAGCAAACTTAGGTGCTGCCGGTACCAGAAAGGCAGTGAGCGCAATGCGGGTAATGGTGGCCACCTTAAATGCATTCCTGTAAATGCCGACATCTTCGATAGAGGCATATCGTCCCAGAATAAAGGTATCAGCATATCCGCGAACCAGTGAGGCCAATGACGCTACGAACAGCGATATGCCGATCAGGAATTTTTCATTGAACTGCAGTCCCTCTTCCACATCCGTAGAAGCATAGTTTGAATATTTCAGGAAAAAATAACCGCTTAATATTCCTCCAATGGTAACAAAAGACACGTAGGTAATAACAGGCACCACCTTATCATCCGTAACAAAATACAGCACGGAGATGATAATACAGCCGAAGAAAAAATTGCTTACATTTTGAAGCAATGCATAAACCCTGATCTTCTTTAAGCCCCGCAATCCACCGTTGGAAATGTTGAAGATGGTTACCGGCAATAAGGCGATGGTTGCAATTCTGAATGCCCTGGTAACATCGGGATCATCTTTTTGGAATACAACGGTTGCTATCAATGGCGAAAGAAAATAAAGCGCAATGGTAAAAACCAATGCCAGCGGCACAGAAACCATCAAAGATTTATTGTACAGGTCTTTGATCCATCCAAATTTTTTCTGCGCTTTGTATTGCGCCCCATAACGCGTCATCAATGTATCACTGCCCAACTTGGTAATGCTGGCTGTGAAGGTCATCAGACTTTGCGACAGGTTATACAATCCATTTCCTGCAGCACCATACATCCTTGAAATAAGAAAAGTGAACAGGTAGCTGAATCCCATTCCCACAAGACGCGTAGTAAAGGCCGAAACACCACCTTTTACAATTTCATGGTGTTGAGTTTTATCCCCAGACTTTTGCTCCTGCCCTTCCATTGCTTTATCGTCTGTGTTATTCATACGGTAGTGAAGATATCTTTAATATTATTGAAGCCAGTTCTCCAGGTTACGACCGGTAACCTTTGAAAGCTTAGCTATATCATTTCTAAAAAACTCGATCAACCGCTGACGTGTTTCGGGTTTCATGGGTTCGGTTTTTTCCATAAAGTTTTTGGTAAAAAATTCATTCGTCCTTACGCCTTTCCGCTTAGGAAAAAATAATTTATACCCTTGTTTGAAAATATTATCTGACATGAATAACCAACGCAACACCGGATTTTTCCATTTCTTTCCTCCTTTATTCCATTGCCTTGTGTAATCAATAGTAACATCAGGATTTATTTCCAGAAATTTAAAAACACCCTCTAAAACTTCTTTCGGGTTACTTCTGAATTCATCATACCACATGATGTGCACATTCTTAAAATTTTCAAGGTATGACTTCACCGCATCAGCATATAAACCCATCGATTTATACTGCATAAACAGGGTGGAATGATTCGCAAACCGTTCTTCTTCCAGTGCGAGTGCATCTTCAAATGAATACTTCTCATCAGGATTATTGACATGCACAAAATTGTATGCCGAATAAGCACGCTCAACAGGATTCCGCAATATCATCAGAATTTTAACATCGGTGCCCAGATATTGTTTGATGTTTTCAATGGCCGCTTTGTAAAAAAAGAGATACATCACGCTTGCTTCACCAATCGCCTTCTTTCCTTTGGAACCTTCAAACAACTTTACATATTGATCGTAGTCTCCTATCCATTTCTGAATGCGGTCCTGAACTTCAGCAGCAACAAAAAACTGCGGTTCTTTCACTTTAGGCATAAATACATCAGGGTGCTGTATCATATAATTGTACAGCGACCGTGTAGCCGATTTTCCTGCTCCTACTAATAAGAAATTGGGTAATGACATTTTCAATTAAATTAGAAACACAACCTTATTCACCGTTCGATTTAGATTCAAATGGCACTTACAGCTGATGATGAATTGTGGTGACTGTTTTTATCCTGTTTAGATGTAAAAATATTATTAATACTTCTCTTAGAATCTCCCATGATTAATCAATTAATTTTTTTACAAATGCTCTTTGGAACACCATTCGGCTGCGCTCAGGGTTCGGCTTTGCCAGAAGCGCACCCTGAGCGCAGCCGAAGGGTAAGCGATGTAACAATTATATTGATTGGTTTCAAAACAATTCTTATTGATTTGAAATGAGTTTCCTGAGATCGCCGGCAAGATTTTGTGAAAACAAATTCGCGCCGTCTTTATTCATGTGATTGTCAAAGAAGTAATCAAGCTTATTGTATTGCAGATCCTGGCTGTAATCTTTAAAAGGAATGTTGTATTTACTACACACTTCCTGAATAGCCTGATAAGAAGGTTCCATCGCAAACGGTGCTAAAGCAGGCGACATGCTCACATATACCTTCGTCCCTTTGGCTGCAAGCGTGGTGAATATTTCTTCTAAACCCTTTACTTTTTCCGGATCTACCATTTTACCTTTTTCGTTCCTGAGTTTTGCATTCTCTTTGATCAGCTCATCTGCCTTTTGTTTTGAAATCACTCCTTTCAATGGTTTAAAACCGGCATCTGATTTCCTGTTCTTAAAAATACCCGTAAGAATATCAAGTAAGGAAGAATTATAGCGGTATATCATTGATAGCATTTTAAAACGTTCCGCGTTTACTGGTATCACATATTCTTCCATTGCGCCGTGCGTCATCCAAAAAGCTGAAGCAACAGATTCGGAAGGTCCCACGAGAATTTTGCCTGCCTGTTTTCGATCGCGAATTCCCTTAAGTAAATAAATATCGCGCACCTCCGGATAATCCTGGTAATAGGGTGCAAGTACATTCAGCCGGTCATAATGTACATCCTTGTAATACATTTCTTCAGGATTCAAATCAAGAATCACCAGTTTAGGAGCATAGCGACTGAGTGCCATTCTAACAATTGCCTGTTCGTAAAAGATAGTTTGACCATCATGACCCGCATTATAGCAGGAAATTCCCAAAGAATCTGCAATGTATTGAGGATTATAGTTTCTTCTGCCGCGCGAAGAACCGAGGATGATGACATCCTGATTCATTTTAGTGAAGGTGAAGGTGGTTTCTGCAGCAGGTCCGTTTTTTTGCGAAAAATACATCCGGTGTAATACCGCTCCAAACAATTGATCGAATGCAATGATGGCCAGCAACAACAGCAATCCGTTGCGGAAGAAAATCCATAACCTGTTTGAAGAAATCTTCATTGGGTTAGAATTGGAAGTAGATGAACTGGCTGGCATCGAAAACTCCGATTAACAAAATGAGTGAAATGACTCCTGCGAAAAAAAGGTATTTAAGTGTTCTGTTCTTTGGTTCCGGAAAGATGGCATTCTTATCCTTCGTCCAGTCTTCCTGGTAAATTTCCACCAGGAAAAGACAAACAATTCCAAACATTCCATACCACAAGGTGGAAGCATCACCGTTGTAAAATTTTGTGCTTTTGAAACTAAACATTTGTCCGTAATAATACAAGGCATCACTCACAGTTGGCGAACGGAAAAAGATGTAAGAGAAGATGCCGCAATGAAAGGCCATGATAGTGCCAACGACTCTTCCAAACAATGGATGAATACCATACACCAGGTTGTCGAATGCGGTGATCTGCTTTTTAATCACGAGTCTTGAAGCAAGGAAGATGAAGAATACCAGGAAACACAACACATATGTCCAATTGGCACCATGCCACAGTCCGGCTAAAAACATTAATACTCCGAGGTTAAAAATTCCTCTCCATTTTCCTTTCCTATACCCTCCCAACGGTTTAAAAACATAATCACCAAACCAGGTAGTAAGTGAGATGTGCCATCGCTGCCATACTTCACCAACTGATTGTCCTAAATAAGGACGTCTGAAATTGGTCATTAAAGTGAATCCCATCACACGGGCCGAACCGATGGCCATATCGCTGTAGCCTCCAAAATCGCAGTAAAGTTGTATAGCGAAAAACCATGCAGCCACCCAAAAAGTAAGCGGTTCGCCATCGTGCTGGTGTGGGAAATTAAAGACATTGGCTACATAAGCTCCTAAACGATCGGCAACCACTACTTTTTTAAATAAACCCCACAGCATCAGTTTCAATCCGGACACCACGCGGTCGTAGTCAAACTCATGTTTCTCATAAAACTGGTGAATCAGGTTCTGCGGTCGTTCAATCGGGCCTGCTACCAGTTGCGGATAAAACATGACATAAAGCGAGTAGATGCCAAAGTCGCGAACCGGTTTAAAGTTGCCACGATAAACTTCAATCGTGTAGCTCATCGCCTGAAAGGTGTGAAATGAAAGACCTATCGGGAGAATAATATTCAGGTATGGAATATCGAGCTGAACACCAAACAAATCGGTAAGCCAGTTGAGATTTCCCAGAAAAAAATTGTAGTACTTAAAGACAGCCAGCACACCAACGTTGGCAATAATACTCATGAGCAGGTAAGCTTTTCTGCGTTTTCCCTTAGCCTGGTCGATCCAAATTCCTGCGAAATAATCAATTACAATTGTAAAAAGCAGAATCAGGATATAGATGGGAATAAAAAACATGTAAAACACGCAACTGCTCATCAGGAGGTGGAACCACCTGTATTTATGCGGAAGCAAAAAATAGATGAGGGTTACTAGCGGGAAAAACAATAAAAAACTGAACGAGTTAAATACCATATGTTCCCTTGCGCCGGAGTGCTGTTTTCTGTTTGCTGCGTTTTAAAAAGCCGCGCAAATGTAAAAATTATCTTGGGAAGGGAAAAGGAGTGATGGAACTGGATTGGATAAAAAGAAGGAGTAAAGGAGTGTTGAGCGCGCTTTGGACCGATAATATTTTTCCTTCCGCCGGTTTAAACGGATGCCCAACTTTTGAAATAACTCACTCAAAAGTTTTTCTTCTTTTTTGTTCTTAGGCTCAATCAAAATTGTGTTCATGTGTCCCTATTTTTTTGAGAGTGAAATTACACGAACATTTACCAGGCAAGTTAGCATGTGAGTGCACAAAACAAATAGGGTTACCAACTACAAAATTCGCAACATTAAAGAATAGACTGTTGGCAAAAAACAAAAACAATAATCAGAACTCTACAATAAAAAACGGATTGAGTAAATTCTCTTTGTTGTATTGTAAGGGTTGCTTCGTTTCCCAGTTCAGCACTTTTCCGCCGGCAATAGCCACTACCGCATGACCGGCAGCAGTGTCCCATTCCATCGTTGGACCGAAACGAGGATATACATCGGCTTTGCCCTCGGCCACCAGGCAAAATTTCAAAGAGCTTCCTGATGATACAAACTCCACTTCCTTGCCTTGTTGCTTCAACTCCTCAACAAACTGCAATGTTTCATCACTCATGTGTGAACGGCTTCCCACCACATTTACTTTTTGCAGGTCGCGCCAGTTGGCGCCTTTTTGCAAATTACTTTCTGAACCGTCTTCATTGATTTTAAAACTGCCTTTGCCTTTTACACCATACCACAATTGGTTTTTTGCCGGTGCATACACTACACCGAGAATAGGTTCGCCATTACTCATCAAAGCAATGTTCACGGTAAACTCTCCATTCTTCTTGATAAATTCTTTGGTGCCATCTAAAGGATCTACCAGCCAGTACTCAGTCCAGTGCTTCCGTTCATCATAGGCCATCACCTTGGTTTCTTCCGAGATGATAGGGATTTCAGGATATAAAGATTTTAATGCGCTTACGATAATGCCGTTCGCTTTTTGGTCAGCCATGGTAAGCGGAGAATTATCTCCTTTAAGCTCTACAGTAAAATCCTGGGCATAAATTACCATGATTTCGTTTCCTGCTTTGTGAGCGATGTCTATTATTTTATGAATATCAATGTCGTTCATCGGATAGGGTTTGGATTTTTTTGCGCGGCAAATGTAACAAAGAATTTGTGGCGACGGAATGAGATTTTCTTCCATGCAATACAAAATCCATTTAGGTTATAATGCGCCGTGCATTTCCGTGATTCTGTGTCAGGTATTTACTTTATTGATTGCCCGGCGCACGAAAAGAACAGAAATTTGTCATATGCCTCTCTCTCCACAGAACAAAAATTAATGGAAATTGGGAAAACGATCATCAGTAAGTCAAACTGAAAAATCCAACTGAGGCTATAAAGTGTTATTGAGCAACTTCCCTGATGAAAGCAACTGCAAATAGTAATGGTCCTGCTGTACTGAGTGCAATACAGGCAGATGTTTTTCTTTATGAATATCCGTACCGGCAAAATCAACCATTTCATGACGTATTAAATCTCTGGCAACAGCACGGATGCCAGGATTGTAATAACCGGTGAGTGACATCAGGTTAAGCTGAAACAACACCCCGTGGTCTTTGAGTTTTTGATACTCATACATTTTCTTATCATGAAAGTAAGGATACCTTTCAGGATGTGCCAGCACCGGTTGGTAGCCATTCAGATTCATTTTAAAAACTATTTCCTCAATCATGGCCGGACGGCTGTTTGAAGGTAACTCAAACAACACATATTGCTTACCGAAACATAGCAATTCATTTTTCTCCACTATTTCAAAAAAAGTGTTATCAAAGAAATATTCTGCAGCTGCTTCTACCTGCAATGAAATAGTCTGCTCGACGCAGATAGCTTTTAAACGCGCAAGTCCTGAAGCAATGGAAGCAGGTGTGTTGTTATAAAAACCAGGATAGCAATGGGGAGTAGTGATACATTTGCTATACCCAAGATCAGCCATTCCGCGGAGCAGCAGCAAACATTCCGCTTCTGTTTGTGCGCCATCGTCAATTCCAGGAATTAAATGAGAATGCAGATCAACGGTTAGTGGTTGAACAACAGCTGGCTGTTTATTTTTATTTCCTGTTAAGAAATTCCACACGGCAGAATGGATCAGGCTGCTGTATTCTGGTTATTTTGTTCACGCAATTGTTGTCTTTCCAAAAACTTCCTGTTGGATTCTGAAACAGTGCGGGCAACGAGGGTAAATATGGATCCAAGGAAAACTCCTATAATTCCACCGATAATAAAGGCAGTAACTTTTGAAACAAAGGAAGCAGTAGTAGAGAAAACTGGATCATCAACTACCTGTAAAATAGGCGCGGTAGTTAAAATGGTCACTTTTGCCAACTCCACATTGTTTACCGCTGCGGAATACTGCTGATTCAATAAATCACGGTCACGGGTTGCGGCCGTTACTCCAACTTTCCCTTTCTGACGGATGAGGTTGTTGGTTACATCCTGCATATTGGCTACACGGTAATCGAGCGACTTAAGTGCACGACCCAAAGAATCCACACGGCTATCCGCAATACCAAGGTTCTTGCGGTTCAACTCATAAACATCCTCAATGAAGTATTTCGCCGACTTGTCAACCATCAGCTTCATCATGTTCATGGAATAATCAAAATTCCTGGTAAGGAAAGTTGCTGTATTAAAAGGACTCGATTCATCGTATTCCATCGTAAGATTATTGTCGATGATGCTCTGATAAATCAGATTAAGCACACTGTCTTCCAGGCGATTCATTTGTTCAAGCGGCTTGGGAACAAATTTGAAATCTTTAAGTATAGGACTCGCATTCCATCCCTTGTGCAACAAGCTACCTGTTCGCCATTTATATAGTTCTATATAATGATTGGCCATAAGATCTTTTTTCCCATTCATCATCCCTTCCAGCAACAGCGATTCTTTAATGACCCGACGTGATTGAATGAGACTGGCAAAAAATTTATTGTCAAATCCTCCTCCTCCCTTCCCTGTTGAACCCTGCAAACCCAAAGAATTAGCAATGGAAAGTGATGAACTCAACAATCCACTGGAAGCACTCTGACCCTGAATAGCAAAACTTGTGGTAGCGATATATTTAGTACCGTACCACCATGCATACAACAAACCGAGACCTCCAAAAACGAACAACCAAATCAAAATCAAATACCACTTTCTAAGCAGGTAAAAGAAAGATTGCTTGATGCCTGTCCATAATGGCCCTAAATGAATTTCTTCATCGTCCTGGTAAGCGGGTTGTATTTTATAACTATCCTGAGCCATGAAGGCGAGAAAATTTTCTGTTAGAAATTTATTCTGGTTACAAGAATATACAATGTCAGCAGTCCTGTTATTTTGATCATCGCACTCTCGATGAACTGGTTAACATCAAACGGTTCAGCAGGCGTCAATGGTATTGCTGAAGGATCTGCTTGCGGAGTGAATGGCACTACGATATAAGCTCCCTTTTCAACTTTCGGATATTTACGGATGAACGTCCAGCGGCGAGGATCTTCTACAGTCCCGCCCGGCTGAATCACATAGGTACGTACACGTTCCGCATCTTTCGCAAAACCTAGCCCGTAACGCTTGATATAGAATTTTGCGCGGCGACCTTCATGATAAGGTGCATTCAAAAGTCCAAGCGTATCGGCATAAGGATAGTTAATCATTCCTGTAATACTTACCAGGTCATTTGTGGTAGGTATATTGATTACGTCTCCCGGGCGTAAAATAAAGTTGTATTCACTTGACGGATCTTTCATGGCTTTTTCCAATTCCATAAATATGATACCGCGATCATCTTCAGCCCGTACTAGTGTAGCCTGATTAACATTTGCCCATTGAGAAAGTCCTCCTGCGCGATTGATTACATCCACGACTTTTTCTTCTTTATCGTTCATTAAATAATCACCCGGATAAATTACTTCGCCGGTCATACTCACCATACCTGGAGATTCGCCCATAAGCAGCGAACGAACAAAAATAATATCATAAGGCTCAAGGAGAAATGTTTGTGCATCCGTACCAATCATCAATGAAGAATCGATTGGAAAAGAAGCCACCACTTTTTGTTGTGGTGCTGATTTACCATTATCGCCTCTATATCTCGAAATTTCAATTTTAGTGTTTGCCGCTTCCAATTTAATACCACCCGCCGTATAGAGCACATCATTCAAGGTCATTCCTTTTGCATACGGATATTTTCCAGGCAACCGGATTGCACCATTGATAGATACCGATACGGAATCGATGAAGGTGGTTTTGTCGTAAAAGTAGATTTCATCCAGGTTTTTCAAGGTCAGGTTGTCAATAGATCTTGAATCACTGATAATATTAGCAGGATTAAAGGGAATATATGCTGAGGTCATATCTTCATTCTTGCGAATCAAATACGCACGGTCACTCAAAGCATCTCCGCGTAATCCATGCGCTTTCGACAGAACGTCACTGATACGTAATCCTTCTGTGTAATTAAACTCGCCCGGTTGCATTACTGCTCCGCTCACTTTCACAAACTGGTAGAGCTGACTTGGAATAGTGCTGATGAAAACTTCATCACCACTGTACAATTCATATTTGCCTTTAATCCGTGTCAGACTATCAATGTTAACATCAAACAAATTCAGGCGATTGCCTACATATCTTTTTACCTGTACCGATTTAGTGTATGCTTTTGGAGTTAAGCCACCTGCATAATTGATAAGCGTTGTAAGATCTTCTCCTTCTATCAACTCATACTTCATGGGTCGTTTCACCTCACCGGTAATGGAAACCGTTTTCCCGATAGGCGGTACAAAAATGTAATCATTGTTCTGAAGGAAATAATCGTCTGAAGCACCTGGATTTAAGAGGTAAGCATACACATCAAGCGTTTTAACGGTTTGCGCCTGGCGTTTGATGTAGATCTTGCGTAATGATCCCAGATCTGTTGGGCCATTGGCAGCCAATAAAGCATTAAAAGCCGTATTTAAAGCAGGAATGGAATACGTGCCCGGATTAAACACTTCACCCACTATGTTTACACCAATAACCCTTGAGTAAATAATAGTTACTTCAATCTGTGAATTCGGCATATCAAGATACGTAGCAAAACGACTGCGTATGAGTGCTTTTGCCTTATCAAGTGTTAATCCTTTCACATAAATTTTACCAACTCCTTCAGGAAAGATAGATCCGGTCTGATCGACGGTATAAGAACCACTGAAACTTGAATAGCCCCACACATTAATACCAACCTGGTCGCCCACTCCAATAATATAGGTACCTCCAGCCTGTCCGTCAAGTGCACGGTCAAACATGTTTAATGTTTTATTGCGAAAAAAGCTGTATCCATATAGTTCTGACGCAGGCAGTAAAGTTGAATCACGATAGACTGTAATAGTATCAGGGGTGACGGCAACAATAGGTGCAGCTACCTGAGTTGTAACAGGTTTTGGAGCCACATCGGAAGGAAGAACAGTACCAGTTCCAGCCGGAACTACCGACTGATCAGTAGTTGTGGTGGTAGCTTTCTTTTGAGCTTTTGCCTGAATGGGACTGATACCGAGTAATTGTAATGTTGCAGCATTGCCCGTAATGCCCTGCTGTATATATCCATTCTCGGATGGCGTATTCTTTGGTGGTGTGTCCTGTGCAAAAGTCGTTTGCAGGAATGATAACTGAACAAAGAGAACAATCAGTAGTGATAGCCGTAGCAACACGTTCATGGAACATTTTTTAATCTGCGAGATGCAAAAATAGAATTACTTTTCAATTTCTTCGGCCAAAGTAATCATTTTTTAAATCTGAAATGTGCGCCAGCATTATATTTCAGCGCACTCTGACAGTAAAAACAAACCTTAAAGTATCTTCTTTTAAAATCATACATACATTTTGGGGACATGATTTTTGAAAAGCAGCAACACAAATGACTGACCAATTATTCCGCAATAAACCATTGCTTCCTACTATGCAAAAAATTCAGTGGGTGTTTAGCTGATTTAATTATAAACAGTAGCTATTAAAACCAACTTTAATAAATGCATTCCGTCAAAACTCGCTATCCCTATCTTCATTTTTACATTAAAAAAATCATTTTGAATGATATGGACGGCAGCTTCAATTTAACTTATGCTATTGAAAATAAACGAACCGATAACTCATCACAAAATCAATTGTCAGCGCAAAAAAATTCGATCCATCATCGTTTACATTCAAAAAGGTTGCACTATTGGTTCAAAAGCATTCGTAATCCTTCTTCCAATTGAATAGCCGGATGATAATCCAACAACTTTTTTGCTTTGGAAATATCCGCCAGTGAATGTGCGATATCACCTTTGCGTGGTGATTCAAATTGAGGGGTAAGCTCTCTTCCAAGGCATTTACAAATGGCATCGAAAAGTTGTTTCACTGTGTATTGCTCACCAACTGCCACGTTATATACTTCATTCAATGCCATTGAATTTTCAACGAACAATGCTTTGATATTGGCCTGAACCGCATTTTCTATAAAAGTAAAATCCCTGCTGTTTGAACCATCACCATTAATGACGGGTGGTTTATTTTTTTTGATGTCGCGGATAAAAGCAGGAATTACGGCAGCATACGGACCCTCAGGATTTTGACGCGGTCCGAATACATTAAAATAGCGTAACCCTATTAACTCCATTTCAAAATTGTCGCTGAATACGCCAGCGTATAACTCATTTGAATATTTAGAAACGGCATAAGGTGATAATGGTTTTCCAATCTTGTCTTCTGTTTTCGGCAATCCGGGATGATCTCCATATACCGAAGATGATGACGCATATACCAGGCGTTTCACTTTTTTTTCTTTAGCTGCCCACAGCATATTCAAAAATCCACCTGCATTGATATGATTGGTGGTCACCGGGTCAAGAATAGATCGTTGTACAGAACCGAGCGCCGCTTCATGCAGTACAAAATCAATTCCTTCGCAGGCTTGCATGCAATCTTTAAGTTCACGAATGTCACCTTCCAAAAATTCGTAATCTGCATGCTTTTGAAAGATTGCAACATTGTCTTTGTCGCCTGTCAACAGGTTATCCAGCACGCGCACTTTTCCGGCCCCATATTTCAATAAATACTCTACGAGGTGAGAACCGATAAATCCGGCGCCGCCTGTTACAAGAAAAGTAAATGATGAAAGTGGTTTAGAGTGGAAAGGTGTTTGGTACAAGACTGACAGGGTTTGAAGGGTTTATTTTATTGAAAGGTATATGTTGTTTAGCGTTTAAATGGTTCTATGACTCAGGTCTTGATTTATTATCCGGTAATCATTTCAAATTCAGATAGCATTCAGGTTTATACGCTTCATTTATAAGTGTTCGCTGATAGCAATTGTCAATGTTCAAACTGCATGTCGTCCTCTAAATTCATTTGATCAAAATCGAGGTTAAAACAAGTGAAAAAACCTGATAAAATGTTCAGCCCCGCAATCAAGCAGTTTAGGTTACGCCTTCAAAACAACGCTTTCATAAAATTCATTTTCTCGCAAATGTGCAAGGCCGGCAAAATTAATACGCCTAAGTTTTTCTTTGAGGCAATGCAATTGATTATAAGACCGCTTCATAGAAATCACTTTACCAATCGCGAACCAGTCATACCGCCCCTCATTCACCATCTGCCACTTTTATGGGATTGACTTCGGTTTTTACTACCGCTTTATTTGCACCCGAAATATTCATCACCAAAAACCAAAAAAACATGAAATCAAAACTGAACAGCGCCCTTGTAATTCTGTTGGCAATCTTCATTTTACGTGGAACACAGTCGAATGCCCAAAATGCCAACACTACGCTTTCCAATCTCACTTCGCCTACTGCAATCAACCTCAGCTTATTCCCCGCCTCGTCGGCAACAACTGATCTGGGTTCTGCATCCAATAAATGGCGCGATGTTTACCTGGACGGATTTCTTTACCTGGATGGCACAAAGTTTCTAAGCAATGGTGCAGGTTCAGGCTCCACCATGGTTGGGGCATCTTCCGGAATGGGTGCAACGGGTTCTTCAAATACCTTCTATGGTAATTTCAGTGGCTTCAATACAACCTCCGGTTATGGCAACACATTTATGGGAGTCTACGCCGGAAAACATAATGTGGCCGGAAATCAAAATATCTGTATCGGCTACCTGACCGGTGGAGTAGGTATCGAGACTGACTTAGGTAGTAACAACACTTATGTAGGTTCACAAATCAGTTCAGTGACTGCAGGAATAACTAATGCCACCGGAATCGGATACAATGCCGATGTTACAGTGAGCAGCACTGCACGTATTGGTTCAAGCATTACGCGTATTGGAATTGGGAAAGAATGTTCTTCTTCCAGCATACTCGAATTTTCTGCTACCACAGCAAAATTAACAAGCGGTGGCACCTGGACTAATGCAAGTGACAAACGTCTGAAAGAAAACATGGAAGCAATGGATAAGCAAAACATTCTTGAAAAAGTGAATCAACTGAACATTACAAAATGGAATTACAAGGTTGACCGCGATCGAAAATATATCGGGCCAATGGCACAGGACTTTCATCAGTTGTTTGATGTAGGAGATGATACTACTATTTCTACTATTGATCCTTCAGGCATCGCATTGCTTGCTGTTCAGGCGCTGAGCGAGGAGATTAAATTGTTAAAGGAAAAGAACAACAAACTGCAGGTTCAGATTGATGAGTTGAATACAACAGTTTTCGGAAATACGATGGTGGATGGAGCAGCAAAGATTACGATCAGCAATGAAAAAATTTCATCATTGCTTGGTCAGAACATTCCAAATCCCTTTGAAAATAATACATTGATTCCTTTCCGCATTCCTAAAGGATGTATTTCCGCTTCTATCGTTATTTCGGAAGCTGCAACCGGCAGAATCATCACTGCCATCCCCACTTCCTGCAATGAGACACATGTACTATTTGAATCCGCAACACTGGATGCCGGCAATTACATTTATTCTCTCTTTGTAGATGGAAAAGCGATTGATACGAAGCAAATGCAACTCTTCAAATAATCTATTCCTGCTTTTATCATATCGGTCAATAAATTAAAAGAGGCAAATTGAAAGTGATTTCAGTTTGCCTTTTTATTCCTTTAAAAATGAAAACAGTTTTAATCAGCTATTCACGGATGCATCAAACTGCCTGCCTGTTTTAACGGACAATGGTGATTTTTTTACTGAATAGATCCTGACCAATTGCCACTTGCACATTGTAAATACCATCCGGAAGATTTGAAATATTAACCGTTACCCATTTACCTGCTTCAACTCCAATACTTTCCTGTTTGAATACCTCGCTTCCATACAAGTTATAGACTGCTACATTCACAGATCCATGGTTATTGCGCAAGGGGATTTCCAGTTGAAACGTGCCGGACGAAGGATTGGGAAACACCTGAAATGCAATACCTGCCTGCTCTTCTTCATCATCTGTAAAGCGGGTAAGAACAGGATTTTCAATGTTGCATACACTGATTTCTTCCGTTATCGTATCATTCAGCGCAGTTTTAAAACTGTCAAGCTTCTGCCTGTAAATCTGAATAAGTGGTTGATGCGCTGCATCATTAATCAGGTTGGTATTTTCTTTCGGGTCATTAGCAAGATCAAAAAATTCTTCTGTAATCTCATCGCAGTAATAATAGGTGTATTTGTAATGCAGACTTCTCACTGAACGGCAATTTACCGCCGCATCATTCAGCAGCGTTGCCTGATAATAAAAAGTATTCCTGTTTTTCTCACCCGTAAATAATTTATGCATGGATAATCCATCAAGCGGAATAGTATCGGGAACACCGGCGAGATCAAAGAGTGTAGGCGCAATATCAATGTTCAGCACCATCTGATTGGTATTGACAGAACCGGCAGGAAACCATTTCGGGTATCGCATAAACATGGGGACACGCATAGATTCTTCCTGTGGAACTCTCTTTCCCTGCAGGTAATGTTCGCCCATCAAGAACCCGTTATCACTGGTGAAAATGATCAGGGTGCTGTCAAGTATGTGTTTGTTTTCCAAGGCGTCATATATTTTCGTAAGATCCTCTTCCACTCCTGCCATCACCTGGAAATATCCAAGGTAATCCTCTGACAATCCTGCCGAATCCGGTGACACCAGGTTTCCTTCAGTTAGAAAATTGGGATAGTTAACCTCGTAAGGAGCAAAATTATCTGGAATGGGCATCACCTCATTTTCATAGAGATGTTTATCTTCTGTCCGCGGCTTATATGGACTATGGGTTGCAGAATAACAGATATAAATCAGAAAAGGCTCATTCACCCGATTGATGAGCGCGACGGTTGAATCAGTCAGAACATCAGTTACATGACCGACCATATTTTTAGTTGTACCGTTATAATTGAAATCAGCATCCTGGTGACCGCTTCCAACACGTGCCATCCACCAATCCCATCCCGGAGCGGGAACAGGATCCTGATCATTGGCATTCAGGTATTTGCCCATAAAGGCAGTGTAATATCCCTGCTGGTCCATGACGGTGGAAATGGTTGGCAGATAATCGTAAAACATGTCCTTATTACTCTGTGCACCATTGTGATTCGCATAAAGACCCGTGAGAATGCTGGCCCTGCTCGGATTACATAATGAAAAGATGACAAATGAGTTTTTAAAATTAACACCTTCGTTCGCGATGCGATCAATATTAGGCGTTTGAAAAAATGACGGAGCTCCGTTACAGCTATAAGTATCATACCTTGAATCGTCGAGAAGGATCACTATAGCATTTGGTTTTGAAGGTGTAGTTGAGTTGATAAGATAAACAGTATCAAGCGCGCTCCAGTTGCCGGTAGTATCCGAACAAGCTGTCACCTGATACATCACAGGATTTGTTCCCTGAAAAGAAAGCGTGGTGCTGGTAGCTGATCCGGTGGAAACATATTTCCATTTTGTGGCAGTAATCTTTTTATACCGTAGTTGATTTACAGTAGAGGCTACACAGGAATTGGTCCACGAAAAAGTAAACGTAGACGATGCAATAGCGGTTGCTGTAATATTAGTTGGCGGACCACATGGTATACCTGACTGCTCTATTTTAGAATAAGTACTTGCCGAGGATTCTGAACAATGAGAGGACACTGCAAAAGTATAAAGCAGGTTGGGTTGAAGCCCTGTAAATGTGTAGCTGGTAGCTGTAATTTGAGTGGGGATTTCAATCCATGGCCCCGAAGTCCCCTTGTATTTTACAGTATAAAACAGATTGTTGTTAACCGCCTTCCATGAAAGCGTTGCCTGGCAACCTGTTTCTCCTGAAAGCGTAAGCTTTTTAGGATGCTTGGAAGTACATTGTGCCTGCGAATAGTTGACTGAGGTACAAAATGCAAATAGCAGCAAAAAAGTAAAATGTCTCATAAATAAAAAGTTTGAATTATTGTATTACAGAAGAAAAAGAAACTAAGTAAAGATTAAAAGTACCATAAAATAGAAAAAAAATAAGAGACCACCTTCCAGGCCTTTCAGAAATTATATTTTCTATAGTTCCCTTTTCTGAATCACTTTGCTCATGTAAATATTAATCAACTCAACAGATAACCGTCTGATCTTTACCCATAATCCTTGTACATTTGCCATTCGAATAATCACCATGAATTCCACAAAAACTTATTTCATGTTTTCTTCTTTACTAATGCTGGTGCTTTCACAATGCTTAGCTTGTTACGGCAATGCCTTGAAGATTAGCCAGCCAATTCTTCCTGCCTGTGACTCGCTAAGTTTATCAGATTCAGTGAACTCAGCACCGGCCGACGGTCCTGCCGGAATGAAATGGATTGCCGGTGGTGATTTTAATATGGGTGCAGTTACTGATTCAGAGGCGCGTGCTGATGAATCCCCGGTTCATAAAGTTCACGTGGATGGATTCTATATCGATGTTACTGAAGTTACCAATGCTCAATTTGCCGCTTTTGTGAAAGCCACGGGTTATGTAACGACTGCGGAAATCAAGCCCGACTGGGAAGAAATTAAAAAGCAATTGCCACCTGACACACCCAAACCTCCTGATTCCATATTTGTTCCGGGATCATTGGTTTTTGATCCTCCTAATCATCCTGTTCCATTGGATAATATCGGTCAATGGTGGGTATGGGTACATGGTGCCAACTGGAAGCAGCCACTTGGACCAGGAAGCTCCATTGCCGGGAAGGATAATTATCCGGTGATCCAGGTTTCCTGGGATGATGCTGTAGCCTATTGTAATTGGGCGGGAAAGAGATTACCTACTGAAGCAGAATGGGAATTTGCCGCTCGTGGCGGATTACCTGATAAGATATATCCCTGGGGTAATGATAAAGATTATGCAAAACATGCCAATACGTGGAACGGCCATTTTCCTGATAAGAATACAAATGAAGATGGTTATGAATTATCGGCTCCTGTAAAGTCCTATCCACCAAATGGATTTGGTTTGTATGATATGGCCGGAAATGTATGGGAATGGTGCAGCGATTGGTATCGTTTTGATTATTACAAAGATTGCGCTGCCAAATCTATTGTTTCAAATCCAACTGGTCCAACTGAAAGTTATGATCCTGAAGAACCCACCATCCCGAAACGGGTGAATAGAGGAGGATCATTTCTATGTAATGACAGCTATTGCTCCAGTTACCGTGTTTCGGCGCGTATGAAAACCAGTCCTGATACAGGATTGGAGCATTGCGGTTTCCGGTGTGTAATGACCAAAGAACAGTGGGAAACTATAAAGAACAAGCGCGGGAAATAATTAATTTGATCTCCGTTTTCAGAGGATGGCATGATTTTTAGCAAAGCGGGCTCTCGTTGGAAATGGCAAATCTACCAACACCTTTAATGAACAAGTCACTCTTCTTTATTTTGTTGATAATTACTGCTTTAAGCAATGCTGATGCATACTCACAAAGCAGCGGGCGTCACAATAGTCTTGGTGTGTATATTGGGCCTAATTTCAGCAATGTAAATATTACTTCACCTCAACTGAATGCTGATACCCGTTCAGGCTATCAGACTGGATTTTTTTACCGCAGTGGCAAACTTATTTATGGCCAGGCAGGATTGCAATATCAACTTATGAAGTCCAACTTTCAGATGACCGATACAACTCCGGAAGTATCCGGTGATGTTTCGTTTAAAAGAATTCAACTTCCACTTTATGGAGGACTAAACCTTGTTCCGGTTATTAATGGAATACTGAATGTACGAGCATTTGCTGGCCCTGTACTTTCCTATGATTTTAATATTCCACCCAATGATCTTTTGTTGACAGTTGATGATTTTGACCGATTTCGTGTCGATGGTACTGTTGGGGCTGGCTTAGATGTATTGATTTTTTCGCTTGACCTCGGTTATACGTTCGGGTTTTCAAACCTTTTCACGGGCGATTTTGATGGCAAGGGCAATTACGCATTTGTTAACGTTGGTCTCAAATTCTGATCAGGCTTAATAATTCCTTGTTCAACCACATCTATTTGTAATAGTGATCGTGGAAAACTATCTTTGTCGCGCTTTTTAAATAATTCAGGCTACATTAAAAGCACTTTTCCAGTAGCTATCCGGACAGTCAAATAAAGTAAGGCCGTCAGATCGAAGTTCCGGAACCCTCAAATGAATGCTGAAGAATGGTGAAGGTGAGTGCCGAATCATGTCGCACTCAGAGAATAATAGCTTTTAAACCTCAATCATAACATTCCATAATTCCGAACCAACATGAGATTATTTCTTCTTTTACGCAAAAGTCAGTGGATGGTTTTCGCCACTTTATGCATATTGCTGAATTCAACTGCTATAAACACTTTTGCTCAATCAGCCTCCTTTTGGCAGGATGTAAATTCGGGAATGGTGCAATCCTACGGTACCCGCTATTCAACCCCCACTGATTACCGTACACTACAATTAAATATCAGCAGCATGCGTGCGCACTTGCAGACGGCTCCAAAAGAATTTTCCGGGTCAGCGCGCACAAAAAGTCTTGTGCTAAGTCTTCCGATGCCGGGTGGAACAATTGATGATTTTGAAATTTATGAATCACCGGTAATGGCGCCTGAATTGGCGGCTAAGTATCCGGAAATTAAGACGTATGCTGGCTCAGGAATTACCGATCCGCGTGCTCACATCCGGATAGATGTTACTGATTTTGGTTTTCATGCCATGATTTTATCGCCGCGAGGTGATGTATTTATTGATCCTGTGAGCAATGAGAGCACCAGTTATTATATTGCTTACAACAAGAAAGACCTCCACCGTGAATATGCTTTTGATTGCGAAGTGAAAGGAGAAGCAGATGAAGACATACAACTGGAAAAGAAACACAGCACACCTCAATACCGCAGTTCAGGAGATCAGTTGAGGATTTACCGCCTTGCTCTCGCCTGCACAGGGGAATATGCAACAACTAAAGGCGGTACAAAGAGTGGTGCCTTATCAGGAATGACTACCTCTATTAATCGCGTGACCGGCATTTATGAATCCGAATTCGGAATTCGCCTCGAATTGATTGCCAATAATGACACGCTTATTTATCTGGTTGGTGCTACCGATCCCTACACTAACAATGATGGTTTTGTGATGTTGGATCAGAACCAGGATAATATCAATACGCTTATAGGTAGTGCAAACTATGATATTGGACATGTGTTCAGCACAGGTGGTGGAGGTATTGCCGGACTTGGTGTTGTTTGCCTCAATAATCAAAAAGCAAATGGTGTAACTGGTTTGCCAAATCCTACGGGCGATGCATTTGACGTGGATTATGTGGCGCATGAAATGGGGCATCAATTCGGAGGGAACCATACTTTTAATTCAACAACCGGGTCATGCGGCGGAGGAAATCGCTCAGCAGGAACAGCATTTGAACCGGGCAGTGGTTCTTCCATCATGGCTTACGCCGGCATTTGTTCACCTAATGATTTGCAGGCACACAGCGATCCATTTTTTCATGTGGGCAGTTACGACGAAATCTGTGATTTTGCCTTTGAATCTGAAGGTTCTACGTGCCCGGTTTTGGTTGAAACAGGAAACACACTACCTGTTGCGGACGCAGGTAGTAATTTTACAATTCCCTATAAAACCTATTTTAAGTTAACCGGATCAGGGTCGGATGCAGATGGCGATTCATTATCCTATATGTGGGATGAAATTGACAAAGGAGCCGCAACAAATATGAATACTCCCAGTGGGAATGCACCAAGTTTCCGCAGCATGAAAGCTGACTCTGTACCCTACCGTTATTTTCCAAAATTGACAAGTATCATAAACGGTACTATTTCAAATGGAGAGACATTGCCAACTTATGCCCGTTCATTGAAATTCAGATTTATCGTCCGCGATAATCGCCCGGACGGAGGTGGATTAACCTATGATGATACTCCGGTTACGCTTTCAGTTATTAATACCGGCGCACCATTTAAAGTAACATATCCTACCAACGCAGATACCTGGGGAATCAATACGAATCATACCGTTACCTGGGATGTTTCAGCAACTGATGTGACACCCATCAATTGCAGTCAGGTGAATATTCTTTTGTCGGTGGATGGTGGATATACTTACCCTGTCACTTTGCTGGCGAACACTTCAAATGATGGCAGTGAGTTAATCACCCTCCCGAATGATCCTGACCTCTTTACCATCAAGGCGCGCATCATGGTTCAATCGGTGGGAAATGTTTTTTTCGATATTTCCGACCATAATTTTATAATCGATGCAAGCACGGGTATAGAACAAACTGCTTTAACCACCATCCCGGGCTTTTCTCTTTATCCAAATCCTTCCAATGGATTAATCAGTATTTTGGTTAACATGAATGAGCAGGCCGCTGTTATCCTGATTAAGGATATAACGGGAAGAATCATCGCTGAAAAAGCCCTTGGTAAGCTTAGCGGACTACAGGAAATCTCTTTCGATCTTTCAGGGCATCCAAATAATATTTACCTGGCTGAATTGAAAACGGAAAACGGTAGCGTGATTAAAAAGATAGTAAAACAATAAAACACGCTCAGGTTTAGCCTGATACAAAACCTCCATTTATCAGGAATACGCCCTTACGTCTTTCCCTTCCATATAATTGATGAATGCGCGGTTCACGACTTTATTTCCACCTGAAGTAGGATAATTGCCGGAGAAATACCAATCGCCCAAATGGTTGGGACAGGCCTTATGAAGGTCTGAAATAGTTTGGAAAATGATCTGTACTTCAGCTCTCACAGCTTCATCTTTCACCAATTGACTTACTTCATCGGCAATTTCTTCGTCGGTATATAAATCATACAATGCTTTTACTTCATTCACCATTTCATGCAAAGGCTGTTTCATCTGTATCCTGCATTTTTCATACACCTCATCGAGGAAATTATCTTTGCCTTGTTTTTTCAGGAGTGAAACCAATGCACGAAAAGCAATAAAGTCTTTCATCTTGCTCATGTCAATGCCATAGCAATCAGGATAGCGGATTTGTGGGGCAGAAGAAACTATCACAATTTTTTTAGGACCCAATCTATCCAGCATCCGGATAATGCTTCGTTTGAGAGTGGTGCCTCGTACAATAGAATCATCAATCACCACAATGGTATCTTGCCCGGGAACGATGCTGCCATAGGTGATATCATACACGTGTTCCACCAGCTCATTTCTTTGAGAATCCTGCGTAATGAAAGTGCGCATCTTCACATCTTTGATCGCGATTTTCTCCACGCGCTGGCGAAGTGATAATAAATCCTTCAACTCATTTTCGTTGAGATCATTTTTAAGGATGCGTTCCAAACGGTACTGCGTCAGGTGATCTTCCAATCCTTTCATCAATCCATAAAACGCAACCTCTGCTGTATTCGGAATAAAAGAAAACACTGTGTTTTTGAGATCATAATCAATAGCATTAAGTACAGGTGTTGCAAGCAGGTGTCCCAGCTTTTTCCGTTCCTGGTAAATATCCTTATCGCTTCCTCTCGAAAAATAAATGCGCTCAAAGCTGCACGACATTTTTTGTTTCGGCTCTGCGCATTTGAATTCCTCTACATTTCCCTGGCGATCGGCAATAATAGCATGGCCGGGTTTTAATTCATGTACCTCATCTAATGTTAAATTAAAAGCGGTTTGAATCGCAGGCCGTTCACTCGCCACCACCATTACTTCATCACTCTTATAATAGAATGCAGGGCGAATGCCGGAAGGATCACGCAAAGCGAATGCATAGCCAGCACCGGATAAACCTGCCAGCACGTAGCCACCGTCAAATTCTTTTACGGCATTGGCAAGCACTTGTCTGAATTCAATGCCATCACGCAGGCGATTCCGGAAATCATCCTTGCTTACTTCAGTCTGTCGCAATTCAGTGGCCACACGTGTAAGTTCATTTTCAAGATGCCAGGTAACACGATCGAGCACCACGGCTGTATCAGGACGACTGCCATCCTTTTTCCAACCAAGATCTTCAATATTGGTTAGGTTGAAATTACCGGCCATAATCAAAGACCGTGTGGAAGAATGGTGGTTATTGATGAAAGGATGACAACTGTCAATTTCATTTCTACCATAAGTTCCATATCGCAGGTGTCCCAACATCATTTCCGCGACAAAACTCACATTCTTGCGCATCCATTCAGTATCCTCAATAAGCGCAGGATTCATCTTAGTGAGCTTGTCAATATTCTGATGGATTTTCTGAAAAATTTCAGCAATGGCCTGCGGTGAATTGGAACGGTACCTGCTCATGAATCGATGACCCTGATGCGCATTGAGTTTGATCGCACCCACGCCTGCACCATCCTGCCCGCGGTTGTGCTGCTTTTCCATCAACAGGTACAATTTGTTCAGCCCATACAAAGCCGTACCATATTTTTCACGGTAGTAACTCAGAGGTTTTAATAAACGGATTACGGCAATGCCGCATTCATGCTTAACCGGATCACTCATTATGCGGTGCAGTGCATTTTAATGGTGAAAATGAGAATGTAAAGTTAATACAATTCTTACTGAGGAAAGTTTACAGGCGAGGATGATATCAACAGGAGGAAGGGACGTTTAAAATTTGGAAAATTGATGCGCCGATGATTTGATGTGCCAATGTACCGATGAACTGATATGGCAATGTTAATGCACTAATGACTCAATGACTAATGACCTAATGACCATCTAAGGACTAAGGACTTTTACTCACTACTCATTACTCACCATTCCCTTTCAAATATCAAATTTCCCTCATTATACCTAACTTTGCCTTCTTTAGTAAGTATGAGGTGGCCATTAGAAATTAATTCACGTACATCGCATATCATTTATAAGCTCAGTAACATGGACACTGTATCAGGTAAAACAAATCCCCGTAATTGGTTGGTGTTAGGATTTGTGATCACCGTACCGAGTGTTATTTTTTGGTGCCTTGTAGCGTATGGAAGAATTTTCCACGATTACATTTACCTTGATACTATTCTTACATGCGGAGGCACTTTTTGTGTTTTAATATTGAAAGGCCTGTTTCCCCTTGCCAGTTTGCTGATCGCGTACTTTTGTAATAAAACAATACAGCGTCAGGCTATTAGTCAGAATGTATGGCACCGGGAAACCCAAATGATGCGGCTCAACAGAAACCTAATTAACTGGAATGCATTATTGATATTAGTGATGATTATCAGTTATTTCAATAACTGATTTTTGCATCTGCCTTATAGTGGCAGACATTTCAACTCCAGCGTTTTTCCGTCAAATACTGCATAACTGAAGAAACGGATCCAATCTCCCAGGTTAATATACCTGCTTGTCCCGGACAACTGATAGTCGAGTACAATATGACGATGACCAAAAATAAAATAATCCACCCTTTCTGATTTTAATATGGTTCGTGCATACTGAACCAGCCATTCTTTGTCTTCACCCATAAATTCCGCCTGGTCTTCTCCGCTGATGAGCCGGCTGTTTTTTGACCATCGTCTCCCCAACCATACTCCGATATCAGGATGCAGCCACGAAAATAAAAACCTGCTGAATTTTCCCCTGAAAATTGTTTTTAAAAACTTGTACCCATGATCACCTGGCCCCAATCCATCACCATGCGCAATAAAGAAATTCTTTCCTGCAATAGTAATGTGTTGCGGTTCATGATAAACGGGAATGGCCAGTTCCTTTTCAAAGTAATCTTTCATCCATTGGTCATGGTTGCCGGTGAAGAAACAGATGATGATACCTGCATCACGCAATTCCGCGAGTTTACCTAATACCCGCACATATCCGCGTGGTACTACTTGTCTGTATTCAAACCAAAAATCAAAAAGATCCCCGACAATAAAAATGGCTGCTGCATCTGACTTAATCTTATCAAGCCAATGCACAAATTTCTTTTCACGTTCCAATGATGAATCGTGGTCAGGAATGCCAAGGTGTAAATCAGAAGCAAAGTAAACGTTGCCGTTCAGGATTGAAATATCAGTCATTATGCGCCGGGCTGGTCGACGAAAAATACATAAACTTCTTTTGGTCCATGTGCGCCCAGCACCAATGTTTTTTCAATATCTGCGGTGCGGCTTGGGCCAGTAGCAATGGATATCATGGAAGGTGTATTGCCATTGTACTTTTCAGTAATAAACTGAAGTGCTTCTTTCAGATCATAAATCAACTGCGAATTATACGCCAGTACAAGATGCACCGGCGGAAATATGGGAATACTTCTTCCGGATGCCTGGCGGGAACTTACGAGTATGCTTCCTGTACGCGCCACGAGACATTCGCAAAGCGAAATGCCAGCATCAGCTTTCTCCAGACTGTTGCCAACACGTAACCGCCTGAATGCTTTTTGTTGTAAAAAATCCTGCAGATAATATTCCCAGGCAAAAATATTATTCCACTGTTTTTCTTCTGCAAGCGCACTCAAATGGTCAATAAAATCCTTTTCGTTTTCGCAATAAATAAAATTGCCTTGTATTTTGGTAAACTGTTCGGCGAAAACAATGTCAAGTGTGTCAGGGGCAGGGGGGAAAACAACAGCAGCCGTTTCCAGATTTGGAAACGGCTGATCAGTTGCATGTATCAAACCTTTGCGAATGTTTTTTAGAATTCGTTCTTTCGATGTTGGTTCCATGCCTGCCATTTATGCAATTCTGGGCTGAATGTGTCCCGGTTTTTCGATCAGGATTTCTTCCTTCTTTTCAGCAACCACTACTTCTGCAACTTCCGGTTCCTGCTCTGCTGTGGGGGACTCCAGTTCAGCAATGTGTTTTACTTCAAAAGGACGTTTACCAATAAGCCGCTCGAGATCCTGCTGAAACAGAATTTCCTTCTTTAATAATTCCTGCGCTAGAATTTCCAGTTCAGGCTGTTTTTCAGTAAGCAATTTTTTGGTGTGTATGTACGCTTTATCAACCAACGCACGTACTTCCTCATCAATCATCTTCGCTGTTTCATCAGAATAGGGCTTTTGAAATCCATATTCATTCTGAGGATCATAATAGGAAAGGTTCCCTATTTTATCATTCATGCCATAAATAGTAACCATGGCATAACTCAACTTTGTGATTCGTTCGAGATCATTTTGTGCACCGGTTGAGATCTTACCGAAGATCAGGTCTTCTGCCACTCTTCCGCCCAACGTCATGCAGATACTGTCGAACAATTGCTCAGTGGTATATAAAAACTGCTCCTTCGGCATGTATTGGGCATACCCTAGTGCAGCAACACCACGCGGAATGATAGAAACTTTTACCAAAGGGTCAGCATGTTCGAGAAACCATCCGCAGATTGCATGACCTGCTTCATGATAAGCGACAATGCGCTTTTCATCCTGTGAAATGATTTTATTTTTCTTCTCCAGTCCGCCGATTACACGATCAATTGCATCCTGAAAATCACTCATGTCCACTTCTTTCTTGCCTTTGCGTGCAGCAATCAGCGCCGCTTCATTACATACATTGGCGATATCTGCGCCTGCAAAACCTGGTGTTTGTGCAGCGAGCTTTTTCATGTCCAGATCTTTCTGCACTTTAATATTCTTCGAATGCACTTTGAATATTTGCTCACGCCCTACCAGATCAGGCTTATCAATTGAAATCTGCCGGTCGAAACGACCTGGTCGCAACAAAGCGCTGTCCAGGACATCAGGTCTATTGGTAGCCGCGAGAATAATAACTCCTGAATCAGTTCCAAAACCATCCATTTCCACCAAAAGCTGGTTCAAAGTGTTTTCACGTTCATCATTTCCACCCTGCATAACATTTCTGCCACGCGCACGTCCTATTGCATCAATTTCATCTATAAAAATGATACAAGGTGCTTTTTCACGGGCTTGCTTAAACAGGTCACGAACACGGGAGGCACCAATTCCCACAAACAATTCTACAAAGTCAGAACCGGAGATGGAAAAGAAAGGAACCTGTGCTTCACCGGCTACTGCTTTTGCGATCAATGTTTTACCGGTTCCGGGAGGACCGATTAATAGTGCGCCTTTGGGAATTTTACCACCCAGTGCTGTATACTTTTTAGGGTTCTTCAGAAAATCCACAATTTCCATCACCTCTGACTTGGCTTCGTCAAGACCTGCCACATCGGAAAACGTGATGTTTACCTTAGTGCCTTTATCAAACAAAGTGGCTTTTGATTTTCCGAAGTTAAAGATCTGACCACCTGGCCCACCAACACCGCCGGTAACACGGCGCATGATGAATAACCAGATTGCCACTAACAATAATATAGGCAATAACCAACCTAATGCATTGAACCAATCGGTTCTGTTTTCCGGATATACTTCAATGGGTTGGAATGCAGGATTTTTTTCTTTGATTCTTGCTTCAGCATCACTCAGTTTTCGTGTGAAATCATCTACGCTCAGAATCTTAAACCGGTAATGAGGTCCGGGGTTAACGGTATTGAAGTTGGTCGTGGCCACTTCCTTATACTTTTCCTGTTGCAGTTTGTCGGGCTTGATGTACACTTCAACATACTCTTTATTCACAACCACTAATTTCTGTACATCTTCCGACTGAAGCATATCCTGATTTATTTCTTCAAAGCTTATCAGCTTTGAAGCTTTTGTAAACGGAAAAAACTGCAGTCCGATCAAAATAATGGCAATAATACCATAGACCCAATAGATGTTGAATTTAGGGCCATTGGGAGGTACTATCTTCGGTAATTTTCTTTTTTCCTGATTATTATCTTCCATTCCTCGCTATTTTTTTATGAATGCATTAATTGACGTACCATGAAGTGTAAAATTTTATACTGGCGCGATTAACCAATTATCAAACCAAATATTCCGGTTAATCCTGATTCGACTCAATAACTTATTTAGTGAAAAAACTGATTAGATGATGAACTGCATTAACGAATTGAGTCCGGGAAATGTATCCTTTGTTAAATTCAGATAGCACAACACAAATTTAGTCATTATGTTCCTCAATCACGCCATCGCTCCACAATTCATCCAGTTGATAAAACTTCCGTTGCGGTGTTATAAAAATATGTACTACAACATCCACATAATCGAGGAGCACCCATTCCGCATGCTGCAGTCCTTCGTGGTGCCAGGGTTTTTCGCCGATTTTTGTTTCAGTCTGATGCATCACGTTATCAGCAATTGCTTTCACCTGTGTGGTGGAAGGGGCATCACAGACAATAAAATAATCGCATACCGCGTCCTGTATCTTCCTTAGATCAATGCTCACAAGGTGCTCTCCCTTTTTTTCAAGGATACTTTCAATGATGACAGCAACATTGGATAGCTGCTTCTTTTTCCTGGCAGGAGCTTTTTTCTTTACTTTCAGGGTTTTGATAGCGTATTTAAATTTGGGCAAAACTAAAAAAATCTAGTCAATCACACATGCCGGCCACTGTCTTTACAGGTAAAGTGCTCATCGAAGTTGAATCATTGGAATCAACAAATAAGTATGCGCAGGAACTGCTTGCAAAAGAAAATGTATATGAAGGCACGGTGATCAGTGCGGGTTTTCAAACCGGTGGAAAGGGATATGCGGGCAATAGCTGGGAGAGTGCATCCGGCCAAAATCTGTTAGTCAGCATTGTGCTGAAACCCTTGTTCCTGCTTCCAAAGAGTCAGTTTTTTCTGAACCAGGCCATTTCACTGGCTGTCGCGGAAACAGTTAGTGAGGCAACTTACACTGAAGGCGTTAAAATCAAATGGCCGAACGATATTTTTTATGCTGATAAAAAAGTGGGCGGAATACTGATTGAAAATTCAATCCAGGGAAACCAATTGCAACATGCGGTGATTGGTATCGGGTTGAATGTAAATCAGCAAAAATTTTCTGAACACGTGAAGCATGTTACCTCACTTTCGATGATAGCAGGAGAAACGCTGGAGCTGAGAAAAGTATTGATGTTGTTATGTGAAAAAGTTGAATCACGTTATATGCAACTGAAAAGCAACAGGATTGAACAGCTTCAGAAAGACTATATGAAACAATTATACAAGGTAGAAGAAGAAAGCGTGTTTCGCACGAATGGCGAAAGATTTAACGCGAAGATTGTTGGTTTAACAGCAGAAGGAAAATTAATTCTTCAACTGAACGACCATCACGAAGTATTCGGATTCAAAGAGGTGGAGTTTGTGATTCCTTAAATTTATTTGATATGAAATCAGGTAACCGTTAACCACAACTGGTTGCACAACTACCTGCAAAGCAAATTAGCTGATCCTGTTTCTTAGTCAAAATCAAAACCGTTATTAGCTTCCATTTTCGCGCAAAGGCGCTAAGCACGCAAAGTGAATACTCCGTTTTGCTTTGTGATCTTTTGCCTGGCTGATCCAAAAAAACACATTTTATAAACTCCCCGGCTCCACATCGGTTTGGTGTGAAGCTTTCCATCGGTGATGGACCTATATTCAAATTATGGTAAGCTTCATTTGATAGTTGCTGCATATTCCAGCACAAACGGATTATTTCTTTTTTCCTCACCAATAGTGGTAGCCGGACCATGTCCGCTGTAAACAATTGTATCTTCCGGCAAGGTCATCAGGTTATCGAAGATACTCTGCATCAGTTGCTGGTAACTTCCGCCGGGCAAGTCTGTCCGGCCGATACCCGATTGAAACAAAACATCTCCGCTGATCATCAATTTATCTGTTTCACTATAAAATGAAATACTTCCGGGTGAATGGCCGGGCGTAAAAAAGACACTGAGCGAGGAATTGCCAAAGATTACCTTCTCACCAGCTTCTACATACCGGTCAGGAGCAGGTGATGCTTCCACAAAAACGCCATACATCTTTCCAACACTCTCCAATGTTTGCAAAACCACTTCTTCCTTTTTATGCATGAGAAAGTCAACCTTAAAAGTTTCCTTCACCCATTTGTTTCCCAGCACATGATCGATGTGGCAATGCGTATTCAATAACAGCACCGGTTCAAGATCATTTCCCTTTATAAATTGCAGCAGGTCATTTCGCTCGGCCGGCGAGTTACAACCTGGGTCGATGATCACACAGGATCTGGTTTCATCCCAAAGGATGTAAGTATTCTCCATAAAATCGTTAAAGACAAAATGCTGAATGTGAATCATTGTATTCGGGTAAATTGATTAATTTGAACGCTCGAAATGAGCTGAATGTGTTATCGCGTTTGCTTCATGAATGCCCGAAGATAGCTAACGATGCTTTTATACATCATTTCATTTTTCGAAATCATGTGACCGCGATTGTTTTTCTAATGTATTTTTGAAAATAAAGTAAGAAGCTGTGAGCAAGAGTTGCAAATATATTTTATTGATGCTGCTGTGGTGCACCGGTTATTCAACAGTTGCACAAACTACGGATGGTGATTTCGGACAAAACCGAGTTCAATACAAAGATTTTGTTTGGTCTTTTTATCAAACGGAGCATTTCATGGTGTACTTCTATCTCGGCGGACAAGATGTGGGAAAATTCACCATTCTAGATGCTGAAAAAGAACTGACCGACATAGAGAATAAGACAGAATACAAATTGAATGACCGTGTTGACATTCTTGTTTACAACAATCTTTCTGACCTTAAGCAATCCAATATAGGTTATGGTGCAGATCTTAACAATACGGGCGGCACCACCAAGATTCTCGGCAATAAAATGTTTGTGTATTTCGATGGCAATCATCAGCACCTGCGGGAGCAGATCAGGGAAGGTATTGCCAGCATTTTTCTGCAAAACATGATGTTCGGCGGAAGTATACAGGAAGTAGTACAGAATGCAGTATTGCTGAAATTACCTCCCTGGTTTAAAGACGGTCTCACTTCATACATTGGTCAGTCATGGAATACTGACCTTGACAATAAATTACGCGATGGCATTTTAAGTGAGCAGTATAAAAAGATGAACAGGCTCAGCGGCACCGATGCACGTTTTGCAGGGCATGCTGTCTGGCATTATATCGCCGAGAAGTATGGTGAAGCAACCATTCCTAACCTGTTATACCTGACGCGTATTAACAGGAGCATGGAAAGCGGATTCAGCTTTGTGCTTGGCAAATCGGTAAAGGATTTCCTGGAAGAATTCTATCTGTATTATGATGCGCTTTACAAGCAGGAACTGGCTGGCAAAGAATTTCCATCTGAGAAAGACGTGATTCAAAAAAGGGAACGGCGTGGCTTTGTATTTAATCAGTTGCATGTGACTAATGATGCTTCCAATGTAGCTTTTGTGCGAAATGATCTTGGGAAATACAAAGTATGTCTGAAGGATTTAAAATCAGAAAAAACCAAAACGCTTTTTAAAGGTGGTTTCAAAAATATCACGCAGCCCATTGATTATACACAACCTGTTTTGGCTTTTGATCCTACCGGGAAAAAATTAGCCATAGTATATGAAAAGCGAAGTAAAGTGGGCCTGATCATGTATGATCTGGAAGAAAAGAAAAAAGACAAACGATACATCGCGAATTTTCAGAAGGTGCTTTCGATCAGTTTCAGCGATGCAAACACACTGGTTTTGTCGGCCATTAACCGTGGGCAATCTGATATATTCACTTTGAATACACGTTCTTCAAAATTCGAACAGATCACCAATGATTTTTATGATGACCTGAATCCACATTATATCAAGTTGCCAACGCGGCAGGGAATTGTTTTTTCATCGAACCGGCAGGATGATACTTTGCGAACACGGTTTATGGATACGATACGCGCCATAAAAAATTACGACCTGTTTTTCTACAACACAAAAACCAAATCGAAAGAGCTCGTCCGGGTTAATCACACGCCTGCAGCGAATGAAAATAACCCTTCGTTGTTCAATACAGATTATTTTTCTTACCTCAGCGATGAGAATGGAATTTCGAACCGTTACATCGCTTATATCGACAGCCTTTTCGATCACTACGATCAATATTATTACTTTAAAGATTCTACCGTTGTAAATCCCGCGTATAATATTGATTCCGTTATTACTTCCGGGAAACTGCATTTGGATTCTACGCAACAGGTTCCCGTTTACAGAGATACGGTACGGTCATTTCCTCAAACCAATTATTCAAAAAGCATACTCGAGCAAGACGTTGCTACCAGAGCAGGCAAAATTGCACAGGTATTAAAAAACAATGGCCGCTATGAATTTTCTCTTGTGAAAATTCCTAAAGAAGTGGATCGAGCCACTTTGCCGGTGCTGACAAATACCGCGTATGCCAACCAATTGCTGAGAAAGATGGAGCCTACCGTTACCATTCCTGTTGTTATTCCTGAAAAACCAAAGTTGCCGGAAATACAAAGAATGCCTGATTCACTGAAGTTATTCAGCGATTCCACCCGTGCTGACACCAGCACGAAATCTGTACAAAACAGTTATTTTTTTCAAAGCGAGTTTTCTATTTCAACAACACGAAAAATTTTTGATACTTCCGTTGTCAATTCTTCCAATAAAAAGCAACCTGCTTTCAGGTATTCAAAGATTCTTCCGTACAACGTAAAATTTTCAACCAGCCAGGTTGTTACACAGCTTGATAACAGTTTGATCATTACCCGTTATCAACCTTTTAACGGCAATGGTGGTCAGTTTGATAATCCAAACCTTGGTGCATTGTTGCGTGTAGGCATTTCTGACCTGATGGAAGATTATCGTATTACAGGTGGCTTTCGTTTTCCAACTTCTTTTGATGGTACAGAATATTACCTGATGTTTGAAGACCTGAAACACAGGCTCGACAAACGGTACACTGCTTACCGCCGTTCAAAAACAGTTGCCTACGATGCCAATCCGCAATGGTATCTGCCTGTGAATGCGAAACAACGCACTTACCTTGCTGACTTCACGCTTCGCTATCCGATTGATTATAACAGAAGTTTGCGACTCAGCACTTCTTACCGAAACGAACGCATCAACTATTTAGCAACCGATAGTTTCAGCCTGGGACTTGCACAGTACACACAACACTGGGCGGTGATGCGGCTGGAATATGTATTCGACAATACGCTGAAGATTCAAACCAACATATATGATGGATTGCGGTATAAATTTTATGTGGATGCGCAAAGGCAAATTGATCAGAAGAACACCTACCTTTTTGCTGCTGGCGCTGATTTCCGTTACTACAAAAAAATTACCCGTAATCTCATTTGGGCAACACGATTGAATGGCGCTACTTCCTGGGGCGATCAGAAAGTAGTGTATTACATGGGCGGAGTGGACAATTGGTTTGATCCTAAGTTCAGCACTGAAACACCTGTGGATGGAAGTGCGGGCTATGCATTTCAGACGCTGGCAGTTAATGTTCGCGGCTTTCCTCAAAATATACGCAACGGAAATTCCTATGCGCTGGCCAATACAGAAATCCGGTTTCCGGTTTTCTCCTTCTTCATCACTACTCCTATCAGGTCAGAGCTGGTTCGTAATTTTCAACTCGTGGCTTTTGCTGATGCGGGAACTGCATGGCAGGGAATTTCACCCTATGATGAGAACAATCCTTTCAACTCGAGCAATATCACACAAGGACCCGTTACGGTACATGTAAATTATTTCCGTGAGCCTGTTGTGGTAGGTTATGGCGGAGGCGCGCGAACAACCATTCTCGGTTATTTTCTGCGTGTGGATTGTGCACAAGGCATTGACAGCGGAGCCCGACAAAAAGTGATGTGGATGTTTTCGATGGGGACGGATTTTTAGTCGACCATCGGTGCGAAATTGCGCAAGGTCTATTTCCATTGAGCTCCTACTGTTTTTGCAAAGGTGGAATGGCTGCATGGTTAAATTGATACATGGTTTCGGCAAAGCCGGAGAATAGTCCAATTAATAAACAATCACAGTATTTTGAATACCTGTTAGAACACTCCTTTAGTTGGTTGATTCTCTCTTATACCTTTTCATCTGGCAATCACGATTCTGGTTACGGCAGAATTTTGGTTTGAATTAACCTGTATAAAATAAATACCGGGAATAAAGTCGTTTACTTCAAATTGATATTGATAGCTGCCTTCAGACAATTCCTGATCAAGCAATAACTTCATGATTTTTCCTGATAAGTCGGTGAGCGTGATCAGCACTTCTTCATCCTGATGTAATATGAATGACACTGTGATGCTTTCATGCACAATTGCCGGATAGACTTTCAGATCAAAGGTATTCATTACCTGTTCTGATAAACGTTCTGAAGGATCATACTCATCGGCTCCGATGTCAATTCGATTATTGAGATACCTGTTACCTCCATAATAATCCAATTCACCCGTAGCAGGCAGGAAAACAGGATCACCTGCATTTTTACCAGGCGAAGAAGCTGTGAGGTGAAAATTATTTACTGCCGGATTGTTCAGCAAAGGATTCATAAAAAGTGAATTTGCATCTTGTGCCGTGGCACTCTTATAACTGCTGAATGAATTGTACTGTGATCCATCATAATCGAAATGGTTGTTGCCTGGCAGTTCAGAATAGTAGAGGTTGTAATTAAATATATTGCCATCCGCATTTCCCTGCAGGCAATTCAGCAGCAAATTCTGATCACCGCAGTAAAACAGGTTGTTCTTCACTTCACAATTTAAAGCATACTCAATGTACAACTCGCCGGCACCGTCGTGCAACACATCATTCTTGTAACAGGTGTTATTGTAGAATTTGCAATGCTGCACCTTTCCCGTTGAAGGATAGTCATAACCTCCAAAGCTGAGTCCGCGCTTGTCGTTGTTGTAGAGCATGTTATCACGAATGATGTTGTTGGTAGCAGTCTTGCCTTTGTTTTCACAACCGATTTCCATTCCCAAATCACAATCGTGAACAATGTTTCTTTCGATAATGATCGTATCACCACCATCCACATAAATGCCGGCTGCATAACCACCACCATAAATCGCTCTTGCATTGTAAACTGTATTGCCGGAACAAATTCCGTTGCGCGCATTGTCATTGGAGGCTTTGGGACAAGTTCCTTCTCCGCCAATCATATCAATACCAATGTTATTTACATCATGCACAATGTTATTGGTGATTTGAAACAACCGTACATTTCCATTTAGCGTGAGTGCCTCGCTGTGCGCCGGTTCGCAATCATAAATTTCATTACCGTCAATAACCAGGTTTTGAACCGCTTTCGTTTTATGGCTGCCATACACTGTGATGCCCATTGCATTGTCGCCGGTGATGTCGTGGATTTTGCAATTCAGCACTTCGATATGATCTGCATTGCCTTCTATAAACACTCCTGCACCATCATGATTATCGGGCACAGTTGCATTTTGTATTTCCAACCCTTTGATGCGGACGTAATTTTTGTTGTAGAGATTAAAAACATTGTCGCCGTTCCCTGAAACACCTGCTGCATCTACTATCACATGTTCTCCGTTATAATTCTGAACAGTTATAAATCCCGCTGTTGCATTTCCTGATTTCGTAAAATCTATCTTCTCTTTGTAAGTTCCACCTCTTACATTAATGGTACTGCCGGCTGCGACAGTGCTTACTGCTTTTTGAATGGTTTTCCAGGGCGCAGTTAATGAACCGTTGTTTGTATTATTACCGGTTGTGGCGACGTAATAATTTTGCGCTTGTGAAACAGTAGTTACACAAAGCAATATAAAAGCGAGCGTTAAGGATTTCATGATTTCAATTTGAGGTTAATACGTTGTTCACGATTGTTGGTTTCACATTATGTTGTTTCCAAACAGAATAAATTTAAAATTAAGCCTATAGCTTTGCCATTCAGCTATGAATTACAGATACAGCACTCACATCTATCTTTTTATCGCCAACCTGATCTATGCATTAAGTTTCACCATTGCCAAAGACGTGGTGCCCCATTTTATTCAACCCTTTGGTGCGATTGTGATTCGGGTGACTGTGGCATTGACGCTTTTTTCTATTATTCAACTGACCATTATCAGGGAAAAAATAAAACGTGCTGATATTCCACTACTCATACTTTGCGGATTATTCGGTGTTGCGATCAATCAATTGCTTTTTTTCAAAGGACTGAGCATCACCACACCTATCAACGCGTCATTGATGATGACCACCACTCCGATTCTGATCCTGTTACTTTCAGGAATTTTTCACGATGAAAAAATCACCTGGTTAAAAGTAATTGGTGTGCTACTTGGAGCAACTGGCGCTGTACTGGTCATTATTTCAGGAAAAGAACTCACACTTGGTTCCGGACAAACTACAGGTGACATACTGGTGCTCATCAATGCAGCATCCTACGCGGTTTATCTGGTGATCGTAAAGCCGTTGATGAAAAAATACCATCCTGTTACTGTTATCATGTGGGTATTTTTATTCGGTTGGTTATTCGTATTGCCTGTCGGCTGGCATGAATTCGCGATGATTGACTGGTATCCATTCACGCCCTTGTTGTGGGGAGAACTTACCTTCATCGTCATTTTTACCACGTTCTTTGCTTATCTGCTGAATACCATGGCGATGGTGCATGCTACACCTTCGGTAGTCGGTATATATATCTACCTTCAACCCGCACTTGCCACCATCTTTGCGCTTTTGCTGAACAGGGATGAATACCCACTTATAAAAATCATCGCCACGATATTGATTTTCGCAGGCGTTTATTTTGTGAGTGCAAAAAATTCATTCAGTAAAAACATAAAAGAAGATACTATCGCGAAATAACAAAATACTACCTCCTAATACTTTCATTCTTCATTTAATAATCTGATCAATCCATCCAACACATGATTCAATCTATGACCGGCTACGGGAAAGCGGAGCTTTCTCAAAACGGCAAAACCATTAAAGCGGAAATTCGATCACTGAACAGCAAGTTTCTGGATCTCAATCTCCGGTTACCGTTCTCCTTCAAAGACAAAGAGATTGAAGTGCGCAGCCTGATCACTGAAAAACTGCAACGTGGCAAAATTGATCTCTTCATTTCCATTGAGGCAGGCAGTGATGAGAAAAACATTTCGATTAATAAAGAACTTGCAAAACGCTATTACGAAGAGTTGAAATCACTTTCGAAAGAACTCAGGACCGGCAAAAAGAACCTGCTGGAAATGGTGATGCAGTTTCCGGATGTGATTGGTTCTGAAAAAAATAACCATACAGAAGAAGAACTTTCGCCGATGTTGCAAATACTTCGTGAGGCAGTGGAAGATTTACGACAGTTCCGGATCAAGGATGGCGCCGGACTGGAAAAAATATTTAACGGAAATATCACCTCCATTCTTGCGCTGCTTGAGCAGGTGGAAACACATGAGAAAGAACGCATCACCATCATTCAGACAAAGCTGCGCAATCAGTTGTCCGAGTTAGTTTCTTCAGAAGAATATGACCGCAACCGTTTTGAGCAGGAGCTGATTTATTATTTAGAGCGCATGGATTTTTCAGAAGAGAAAGTGCGGCTGAGAAGTCATTGCGATTATTTTTTAAAAGTGTTGGTTGAAAATGATTCCAACGGAAGAAAATTGAATTTCATCTCGCAGGAAATGGGTCGTGAAATCAATACGCTTGGTTCAAAGGCGAATCATGCTACTATTCAAAAGTTGGTGGTGCAGATGAAGGATGAATTGGAGAAGATTAAGGAGCAGTTGCTGAATGTGCTTTGATTGTGATAACGTTTTTTTACTCCTTTCATAAGTATTACAATTATCTGTTAAATTTGACCGCTACTGAAAATTTGAAAACCCTCGCCTTCCTCTCATCACTATTGATGCTGCTGTTTTACGCGGCAGGATATTACCTGCTTTTTACTTTCAATGAATTGCGGATTAAAAAAGAAATGAATGCACTGATCCGTTCAGGCTTAGTTGATGATCACTATGCAGTGTTAACATTCCCGGCAGACCAATTCGAAAACATGAAAGTTGAAACTCATGAATTTGTTTATGAAGGTGAACGCTATGACATTGTAAATGAAGTTACTTCCGGCGACAAGATTATAGTTACTTGTATTCAGGATGAAAAGGAAGCCGCATTGATAAGCAGTCTCCGAAGTTATCTTGGAAAAGATGATTCCGCACCACAAAATCCAGCGCCGGGAAACAACTCCATTAACTTATTTAAATTCCTCCAGACTGATTTTATTACTGCTTTTTCGCAACATTTTCCAACGGTATCAAATTCCAATATCAACGCTGCCTATTCTTTATTTATTTATCAATGGCCCATTACCAGCCTGAATAACCCACCACCGGAATCCATCTGTTCCTGATCACTCAACAATTATTGCCGGCAACATGAATCGCTCTGTGCCAGTGATATCCAATTTATGATTGGTTGTTTTTCATAACAGATAAATTTTCTCTGATACTAAACCCATTTCCAATGAAACACTCTTTCATTTTATTATACATTTTAGTTTTTGCCAGCGTCATCAATTCTTCAGCACAAAATACTTTGCCTGATTCCTTACTTTCGGAACGGGTGATTACACTCGATGAAACAGTGGTGTCCGCCAACAAAGTACCTGAAGCAAAAAAGAACGTAGCACAACAGATTGAAGTCATTTCAGAAAAACAGATCTCGCAATCAAATCCTGCTACTGCCGCTGAAATGCTTTCCAACACAGGACAGATCATGGTGCAGAAATCTCAGCAGGGCGGCGGCAGTCCGGTGCTTCGCGGATTTGAAGCAAGCCGCGTGCTTCTTGAAGTGGATAATGTGAGAATGAATAACCTTATTTACCGTGCAGGTCACCTGCAGAATGTAATCACCCTTGATCCTTCCATGCTGGAAAATACGGAGATACTTTTTGGGCCTTCCTCTACCGTTTACGGAAGTGATGCTTTGGGTGGTGTGATTCATCTTCACACAAAAGATCCGGTTTTAAGTGATGTCAGCGGGGAAATGAATGTGCATGGAAATGCATTTCTCCGGTTTGCATCGGCCAACAATGAAAAAACAGGACATCTTGATCTCAACCTTGGTGGTGCTAAACTCGCGTCTATAACTTCTTTCACTTTTACAGATTTCGATGATCTTGTACAGGGAAAAAATTTAAATGAGACAGCAGACAGCATCTGGCTGCGTCCTTATTATGTGGATCGGATCAATGATATAGATTCACTCGTAAAAAATGACAACATCTATAAACAGGTCTATTCCGGCTACTCGCAATATGATATTCTTGAGAAGCTGTTGTTTAAACAATCAGATCATGTAAAGCATGTATTGAATTTGCAGCTTTCGAATTCCTCTGATATTCCACGTTACGATCGTTTGACAGATCCTGATGGCGATGGGCTGAGAAATGCAGCATGGTATTATGGACCGCAATTGAGAACATTGGCTTCTTATGAATTACATCTTGATGACATGACTGGCTTTTTCAATTCCTACACAGGTCGTCTGAATTATCAATACATCACGGAAAGCCGTCATCAGCGCAGAGTGGATCGCACAGGATTGCAAAACAGAAATGAAAAAGTAGGTGTGTTCGGTTTTGGATTTGATGCGAGAAAAACAACAGAACGCAATGACCTGCGTGTTGGCCTGGAAGGTTACCTGAACTCACTCACCTCAACAGCGGAAGAAGAAGATATTGAGACCGGAGAAATTTCATCGCTGGATACACGCTATCCCGATGGAGACAATACGATGAACAACATTGGTCTTTACGCTACAGATACCTGGAAGATCAGCGATCAATGGGTTTTGAATGGTGGGTTAAGACTTGAATCCATCACCCTGCATTCAACATTCGTAAGCAAAGAGTTCTTTGATTTTCCATTTGATGAAATCAAGCAGTCACACCTTCCACTCAGTGGTTCACTGGGCATCATCTGGAATGGCAACTCCGGGTGGCGCATTGCTGTTTTAAGTTCAACAGGATTTCATGCTCCTGATGTAGATGATCTTGCCAAGGTTTTTGAATCTGCACCTGGCAGCGTTATCGTACCCAATCCTGATCTTGAACCTGAAAGAACATTCAATGTTGATTTGAATGTTTCAAAAGTATTCAGTGATAAAGTGAAAGTGGAACTCGTTGGTTTTGCAACGATGTTTAATAATGCCATTGTAACTGACAATTTCACTTACAATGGTGAAGACTCCATCGTGTATGATGGTGAATTGAGCCAGGTGCTGGCCAATCAGAACAAACGAAAAGCATTTTTATATGGCATGAATGCAAATCTCTTCATTGACTTCACGAACGATCTTTCATTGGTAAGTACGATCACTTACACGAAAGGTGAAATTGTTGAAGATGAAGGAAATGATCCACTCGACCACATTCCACCGGTGATAGGTAAAACAAGCATTGTGTATCACAAAAAAGGATTCCGCGGCGAATTGTTTGCGAACTACAATGGCTGGAAACATATTGAAGATTACAATGGTGGTGGAGAAGACAATGAACAGTATGCAACACCGGAAGGAATGCCTGCATGGTGGACGCTGAACCTGCGACTGCAATATCAAATCAATAAAAACCTGATGGTGCAGGCAGCCTGTGAAAACCTGCTGGATGCCAATTACAGGGTTTTTGCTTCAGGCATCAGTGCGCCGGGAAGAAATTTTATGGTGACTTTGAGAGGGAGCTTTTAACTGATCCGGTATTCTCATTACAGTACATCATGAAAGTTTATTGTCACGAAGGCACAGAATATACAGAAATAATTCTCTATGTATTCTGTGTATTCGTGGCGATTATATTTTCAGTCTGTTTTTATGACATGAATGTCGCAGTACCGGAGAAAAACTAAATTTGCTGCTGTTAGATAAACGACATAAATGTCGTTGTACCTGTTCATGCCATTCAAATTAACCTCTCAATATAAACCTACCGGCGATCAGCCCGAAGCCATCAAACAACTGGTGGAAGGTGTAAATCGTGGTGACAAGGAGCAAGTGTTGCTGGGTGTTACAGGTTCAGGCAAAACATTCACTATTGCCAATATGATTCAGCAAGTGCAGAAACCGACGCTGGTGCTCAGTCATAACAAAACATTAGTGGCGCAACTGTATGGTGAGTTCAGGAATTTTTTTCCGGAAAATGCGGTGGAATATTTTGTTTCGTATTACGATTATTATCAGCCGGAAGCTTACCTGCCTGTTTCCAATACGTACATCGAAAAAGATCTTTCCATCAATGCGGAAGTAGAGAAGTTGAGGTTGCGTGCTACGTCTTCTTTGATGAGCGGCAGAAAAGACATTATAGTTGTAGCGTCTGTTTCCTGTATTTATGGAATTGGAAATCCAACTGAATATACCAATGGAATTATCAGGTTGAAAGCGGGTGAAATACGCAGCCGCAACAGTCTGTTGTATCAATTAGTCGACAGTTTATATTCGCGATCGGATGGTGAAATGAAAGGCGGAAAATTTCGCGTAACCGGAGACACCGTAGATGTATTTCTTCCTTACGCTGATTATGCTTACCGCATCACCTTCTTTGGAGATGTGATAGAAGAAATTGAAACACTCGATCCGGATACAAGCCGTAAGATCGGAAAGGTGGATGATGCTGCGATCTTTCCCGCCAACATGTACATCACTCCAAAAAATCAGTTCAATGAAATCATGAACCAGATTCAGGATGATATGAATCTGCAGGTAGAATATTTTAAGAATATAGGAAAAGTGGTAGAAGCGACCAGACTGAAAGAACGCGTAACGTTTGACCTGGAGATGATGAAAGAATTAGGTTACTGCTCAGGCATTGAAAATTATTCGCGTTATCTCGATCACCGTAATCCGGGTGATCGTCCATTCTGTTTGATTGATTATTTCCCAAAAGACTTCATGATGGTGATTGATGAAAGTCATGCCACCATACCACAGGTGCATGGTATGTTTGGAGGTGACCGTTCCCGAAAACAAAACCTCGTGGAATACGGATTCCGGTTGCCTTCTGCCATGGACAACCGGCCTTTAAATTATTATGAATTTGAAAACATGATTAACCAGGTGATTTATGTAAGTGCCACGCCTGGCGATTATGAACTGGAACAAACGGAAGGCACTTTCGTGGAACAGGTGGTTCGACCAACAGGATTGTTAGATCCGGTGATCGAAGTAAGACCAAGCATCAACCAGGTAGATGACTTGCTCGAAATGATTGACGAACGTGTGAAGCAAGGTGACAGAGTGCTTGTGACCACGCTCACCAAACGTATGGCGGAAGAGCTTTCGAAATACATGACAAGGTTGAATATCCGTTGCCGCTACATTCATTCCGAAGTGGAAACTTTAGAGCGTGTGGAAATTCTGCGCGACTTACGGTTGGGCGTTTTTGATGTGCTGATCGGTGTAAATCTTTTGCGGGAAGGATTGGATTTGCCTGAGGTTTCGCTCGTGGCCATTATGGATGCCGACAAAGAAGGATTTCTTCGCAATGCACGTTCACTCACGCAGATTGCAGGGCGCGCCGCAAGAAACGTAAACGGGCTCGTGATTATGTATGCGGACCAGGTAACCGATTCCATGCAAAAAACAATTGATGAAACAAACCGGCGCAGAGAAAAACAATTGAAGTACAATGAAGAAAATAACATCACGCCCAAAACAATTCTGCGAACCAGGGAACAGATTCACCAGCAGTCATCGGTATTGTTGATTCGGCCGATTGTGGAAGGTGCTTATGTAGAACCGGAAGAAGCATCACTCGTAGCTGATCCTGTAATAGAATACATGACAAAACCACAACTGGAGAAAGTGATTCAAAATACGAAGAAGAAAATGCAGAAGTCGGCAAAGGAACTTGACTTCCTTGAAGCTGCCAGATTACGTGATGAGATGTTTGCGCTGGAAAAGATGATCAAAGAAAAGTTTGGTGCGTAAACATTTCCAACGTCAAATGAAGTTTCACAATTAAACCGCAAAAAAACCTGAGCGATAAATGATATTAAATTCATTCAACTATCAGATAATTATGCATCGGCACAATGGCACATTATAACATCGGCACATCCTAATAAAAATCAACCTCAACAAAAATGAAACAACTCTTCAGCCTTCTGATCTTTTTTCTTCCGCTCGCCTCCTTTGGCCAACAGCAATTACTTGTTTATGAAGACACCGTCAACCATTTCACGATTGGGGTACCAAATGACTGGAGATATGGAGTTCCCAAAAACAAGTCCATCAGTTTTATGGCCACACGAAAATCGAAGGACAGCACAGATGTGGTGCGTGAAAATTTTTCAGTGAATGTGCTGTATGGCAAACCTGCGGACCTTACTACTTCTTACAACGAATTCATAAGTGCTATTCAAAAAGCTCCTGAATTCAAAATTCTTGAAAAGGGAGAAAAAGACATTGGCAAGCGGCATTACAAATGGCTGATTGAAACACACAAGAACCAATACAATAATGAATCTGTAGCTAACTATGTTTACTTTGCCAACAGCGGAAAATCAGTGCTGATACTTACGATGGTGTCGAGTGCAAAAGCATTCAGCAAGTACAGAGTTCTCTATGATAAAATAGCGCAAAGTCTGAAATATTAATCGCTGATAAAAAGACCTGATCAGTAGTGACAATGAAACGCAGCACATCTGCCTGAAAATGGCGGTATCACTTTTATGTTCTATTCCTTTCCTTAGAACTATTCTGACAACTGACCTGAAAGTGCATGCAGATAAATACCTGAACCATAACCCATCTACATCACATTAATTTTGCCGAAGAACACTCAACTTGATGATGCACAAAATAAATTTCGTCAGAACCCTGTTTCTCTTACTGATTGTATTTGCCAATATCGGTTGCGATCAGCTTTCAAAAAATGTTGTCAGGAATCATATCAATCCCACTGAAACTATATCGTTGCTGAACAACCATCTTGTATTGATGAATGTTGAAAATACCGGCGCCTTCCTCAGTCTTGGAGATACGCTGGCTGCTCCGTATAGAATTTTTTTGCTAGCTATACTTCCGCTGTTGGCACTGATTTCAGCATTGATTTACCTGCTCTTCTTTCAACACTACAATATTTTGCTTGCTGTCGGATTGAGTTTTATAGTAGGCGGTGGACTTGGAAATTTGATTGACCGTATTTTACGCGGCTCTGTAACCGACTTCCTGTTTATTCATTCCAGTCTTTTCCGCACTGGAATATTTAACCTGGCCGATGTAGCTATAATGTTTGGAAGTTCATTGTTGATTGTTCCCGCATTGCTCAGCGCAGTAAAAAGACAACTTTCCTGATAAGTTAATGCCACAAAAAAAGCATTGTCTATTTCAATACCAGGATACTTGTTGAAAAATGATCCTCATCAGAACGGACATCCAGTAAATAAATACCTTCAGAGAATCCCGTTACATCAATTTTCTTTTCAAGTATTCCACCTGAAATTTTTAGTGTGGGGAAATACTCCACAACCTGTCCCAATGCATTCGTTATTTTTAAACTTGCAACATCACTTTTCAATGATGCATTGATCCAGATTGAATGACCGGAAGGATTCGGATAGACCTGAAATGTATTTACAAGTTCCTGTTCCGGATCAATTCCGGTGGCTATGATAGAACTATCAAGCAATATATCTTCATCACCGGGCAGGTATTCCGTGCAAGCCATAAATGCCATCAGCATTTCATCCGTAGTATATGGACCTGCTTTAACTGTTATGGGAGGATTATTAGGATTGTAAGGGTTGTTAGCTGTATTATCGTAGAATGCTTCTCCATAAATACGTGCTCCCGCGGGAATTTTCTGAACGTATGGAAACATATAATACATCTGCCAGTGAAAGTTCCAATCGGGAATACTGATTAATGGAATAGAATCACCTTCAATCGTTTTATACCATATCTTATAATTTCTGCCTATCAAATGCATATGTGGCGAAAGTGAAATGAACGACATGTCAACAGGCATGGGTGCTGATTCCTGATAAAAAGATTTTACCGTATTGGCTATAATCTTAAGTGGAGGATTGGTAAGACTTGGCGGATAGTAACCAATTGGAACATCTACCACAACGCTGCGAACGGAACTGGTATCTGTCACAAATTTGAAATTGATGCGTGTGCTGTCCAATGCATTTTGATTTCCAGGTGCGTAATGAATTTCCAACACGTAATCTACACCCGGTGGAACTCTAACACCCCATTTTTCCGGCAACTTCAAAGCATTGCCTCCGGGTGACCAGCCTCCTACATAATATTGCAGTGTTGGAAAACCGGTATCATAATTAAAACCCGGCAAAGGATCTTCCTGGTCAAGATCAAACGAATGACCTGTGCTATCGAAGTATAAGTCAACATGGTGCACAAGCGACCAGTTGCCAGGAATAATTTCTATGGCATTCAGGTATTTCGTTTCTGTATAATCAGAATGAATAACAAAGTACCGGTATTCATCAACGTCGTACTGTGTGGAATAAGTGGGTATCTGAATGGTTTGATCTATACTTGAAAGTGTTGATGATCCATTATTAAAAGCAGGAGGGTCAGGCGCTGATGAAAGATCACCCGCGGGCATTCCGCCATCCACCCATTGGTTAATCGCATCTATTTCAGATGGATCAAGCACTGCTTCATTAGCAAAGTGACGGTACTCCGGATCAGGTGGCCACGGTGGCATGATGTGCGCATTAACCGCAGTCTGTATCGAGAATCCATTGTTGTAAGCATCTTCATAGCTCATCAGCGTAAAGGGAGCGATGTAGCCTTCACGGTGACACGACGAGCAATTGTTATAAATGATGTTTGCAATCTGCGAACTCCAGTCGGGCGTTTGTGAAAAACTTCTCGAAGAAAATAGGCAAAGAAGTAAACAACTGAGGTAGATTCTTTTCATGCAATGTTGTTTTGGGAATTTTAAAAATACAAATTATCAGGTGCTGCCCATATTAATTTTGTGTGAATCAACAGCAATAAAAATTCAGTTGCACTGCCACATTTTTTTCTATTCTTTAATCGCCCAAACCGTTTGAACATCATGTGCTGACAACCAAACCAGATTGTTGGCAGTAACTCTTACTGCGCCGCTACCGGAAGGAGGTCCGTAAACAGAAGCAACTTTATTGGTGGCCGGATCAATTGACGACAGCAATACCTTGGTGGCGCGTACCCAAACCTTGCCGGCACCTGTTGCAATATCTCCTCCGCTTCCCTTTGCTCCTACTTCAATAGTTCTCACAGCGGTATTGGTTTCAGGATTAATGCGTGTTACAGTTCCATCACCCTGGTTGAGTGTCCAGACTCCTCCTTCGCCGGCTGCTAAAAAATGTGGAAGAGGTCCCACAGCAATCGTAGCCACCACCCTGTTTCTCATTGGATCAATACGTTGCACTGATCCACGATCTTCTCCTGCATCATCGTTGGTTATCCATACAGATCCAAACCCAAAAACTGCACAGGAGGAACCTGGTTTTACAGTAATATAGTTCACCACCATATTTGTTTCGGGATCAATCCTTGAAAGTGTTCCTTCCTTGTTAGAAAGAACCCAGACTGAACCGGCACCCACTGCAATACTTAATTCTCCGAAAGGATCCGCTAATCCGGTAGGAATGATACTTAAGACTTCTCCTGAATTTTTATCAATCCGATAAACAGATTTATCATGACAACTTGCAATCCACAATGAACCAAAGCCAACGGCACCTGCTCCACAAGGTTCAGGAATTGCTACACTCATCACAGGAATACTGCTGCCGGCTTTCAACTGGTCAATGCGGTTTACGTTTGTTGCCCAAACGGTAATGCCGTCGGCGACTAAAAAATCAGGGTAGCCGTTAAGCGTAATAGTTGCGATCGCATTTTCTGTGATGGGAATTTCATCCGGCGGTAAAATCGGTTGCTTCATGGACATCAAAACTAAACAGGTGCAGGTAAAAAGTAAACGTTTGTTTTTCATAAAAGTTGATTTTGAAATTTACAGGATGTGAAGGTAGCAACTGATACAACCAGGTAATAATACAAACCTCTTGATAATTCACTTTCGATGCTTCAGAAAATCCTATTTTCAGTTAGGTTGTGTGCTTTGTGATTGGCGGTGGAATTGGAAACCTGATCGACAGGATGCTATATGGCTCCGTTACTGATTTTCTCTTTATTCATTCAGGCATGTTCCGCACCGGCATCTTCAATATGGCAGACACGTCGATCATGTTGGGTTCACTCCTGTTTATTATTCCGGTGTTATTCAATGCAGTAAAAATGCAATTGCGCTAATAAATTAAACCCACATTTTGCATTTCAAAACAGATTTGTGTTTAACCCCGACGTAGAACTGCTTAGGGTTTGTGAAACAATTTCCTTTTTTTACTAAAATGAGCAAACCCAGTCGTAGCGAAGCGGGATTTTTCTATTGAAAAATCCGGGTTAAAGTCGCCTATTGGTTTCTTTTATTCCTTCACCAGCTTTTGAATTGCACTACCCATCTTCACTAAATAAAGGCCGGATTCAAAACCAGTGAGGTCAATAGTACAATCTCCTGCACCCACAGTATGAAGTTGCACCCATCTTTTTCCTGTTACATCATAAATTTCAATCTCAACCTCCTCATCAACATCCATTGCGTGCTGAATAGTAACTGATTCATTCGCAGGATTTGGATAGAGCGTAAATGCAGATTGATCAATTGCCACCGCATTTTTTAATGGCAGCGTGGTAAAAAATTGGGATGCTGACCATGCAGACTGAATCAAAGGAGTTTCCTGGCACTTGTTCCTGATTTGCCATTCATATGGTGAATTGACTGATAAATTCTTGAACACTTTTGACGACTTATCTGCTGCTACGCTAACATTCGTCCAGGCAGTGCTGTTTGTTTTCCTGTATCGCAGTTTGTATTTCACGGAGCAGTTCTGTAACTGCCAATTTGCTTTTGCTGTTGTCGTAGTAATTTTTGTTGTGGAAAGTTGTGTAGGAATAGAACATGCTTGCGGACAAGTGACGGGTTGCTGTTGCGTTACACAATGAACCATTCCGCCCCAACTGAACATATTACGGCAATCTATTCCCACCACCTGTTTATCAGGATACAATCCCTGAACGATTGCAATCGCAACTGCATCATTTTCATCGGCATAAGTTGGCACCAACACCACAGCATTCGCAACATAATAATTCACATAAGAACCCTTTGAATTGGTACTTACCCCTGTAGTGGTCTTCACTACTTTCTTAGTTAACGGCAGATACACATAGTTGTAATGATTTCCATTTTTATTGGTTGCATTGTATAGTGTGTTGATATCACTTTGTGTCACAAACCAATACAGCAGATCATTTTGCTTCATGGTTACGATGGTGGAAGTATCAAGAAATGTGGCAAAGCCATCGATGTGAGAATCAGTGATATCAAAATTTCCTCCGTAAGTACCATCCAGCCAAATGAAATGCGTGAACCCAAGATAGGTAGTCATATACTCCTCCATGTCATCGGTGGTCAATCCAGGATTTCTGCCGTCACCCAGTATAGAGCTTTCTGTTCCCATAAATGTTCCAAAACCATCTGAAGCAACAGCACCACCTTCCAGTTCTACTGTATTCAGGTTGATTACATTCATGTTGAGATCGCCTGCCACCAAAGCGGGAACTACGTTATCTAATGCAAAAGCAGCATCATTACCCCATCCATCAAAGTCCCAATCAGTAGCAGCCATCACATTGCTAGCATCCTTTACGAAAATGGGTCCATTATCTCTTATCCAGTAATCATCAGTTGGATGGATATAAAAATCCACCTTAGCTAAAGAGACACCGGAATCAGTTAGCTTTTGCATCACGTGATCCTGTTCTGCCTGATTGTAAATAATAATGTGAACGTTTTCTCCTTTCACCAATTCCCTGGTCATTTCAACCCAGGCCGGTTCAAAAAATTCGCGGTAACCGGAATAGTAAGTAGAGTCATGTGGCCATGCCAGCCACGTACCTTCATGTTGACTGGTTTCTACCGGCATTGAGTACTGAAGGCTTTGCGATTGCAAAGTGAGGTTGACTGACAAAAGAATAAGTACCGCTGCAAGCAGGCTTCGGTTGATTTTTTTATTGATTTTCATGATTGGCGAATTTAAATGTTGTCTGACTTAGCTAAATGGAATTCACCAAAGCTAATGCAACAGAATAACCGGCAACTATTATTTCTCCCAAAGAATCATTTTTGGGTACAGAATGTATTGACCTATCTTATTCGCTTCCCCAATCTTTCAATGAGTCCATTTCTAAAATCTTTTCCCATTGGAATACTGTGTGTTCCAATAATGATCCTGTTAGCGTTTATTGCTTCTGCCTTTTGAAGATTAATGATAAAGGAACGCTGACAGCGGTAAAACAAAGTCTGTGGCAATTCATCTTCCATGGCTGATAATCCAATCAATGAAACAAGTGTTTTAGCCGTGGTAACAATCTTTACATATTTATGCAGTCCTTCGATGTATAAGATATCACCGAGGTTAATCCTGACAAGTTGCTTGTTTGACCTGATTAAAACAGATGACTGTTCAATTGAGAACTGAGAAGGCACTTTTTGTTTTCTTTCCAACTTCAACACCCCCAAAGCTTTGCCTACAGCTACTTCAAATCTGTCAAAAGTGATTGGTTTCAGCAGGTAATCAATTACATTAAGCTCAAATGCATCTAAAGCAAATTCAGCATGTGCCGTGGTCAAAATGACTTTCGAATGATGTGTGAATGATTTTAAAAATTCAAGACCGGAAAGCTTGGGCATTTCTATGTCAAGAAAAATCAGGTCTACCTCATTTGCATTTAAATACTTTCCGGCTTCAACAGCGGATGAACAAATCTGAACAATTGATAATTGCGGCATTTGTTTTACATGCAATGTTAAAAGCTGACAGGCCAGCAGTTCATCATCCACAATCATACAGGTGTATGTACTATTGCTTGCCATCAAAATTCAAACTGACTGTGAAAACATTATGTAGCTTCTGAATATTTAAATTATACACTTTAGCAAAATAAATATCAAGTTGCGATTTCAAGTTGCTGAGTCCTATTCCCTGCGTTCCCGTTTTTTCCCTGAATGAATTGGCCATTTTAAAAGCAACACTTTTTCCTGTTGTGCTTATTTCAATGCTCACAAAGCCAGTGGGATCCTCGGTAAGATCTCCATGCTTGAATGCATTTTCAACCAGTGTTATAAAAATTAAGGGCGGCACTTTAATTCCTTCAAAAGTTCCTGCGTATCCAAATGAGATGTTTGAACTTCCCGCTATTCGCCGGTACTTTTGAAGCTGCAGATATCGCTCCAACGCTGCTACTTCTGACTGTAACGCCACTTCCTCCTTATTTCCTTCATAAATAAAATAACGAAGTAAGTCAGACAAATCAGCAATCATTTTTGGAGCATCTTCATTTTTAGTGAGTGCCAGTGTGTAGATGTTGTTAAGTGTATTAAAAAGAAAATGCGGACTGATCTGTGATTTCAGGAGTTTCATTTCTGCCTGCAGCTTTTCATATTCAGTCTGAATCCGGATTTTTTCCCGGGTTTGATATTCATTGAAATACCAGGTAAGACCGGAAATAAGAATAAAAAGCGAATGATTTAATATAAGCGAATACACGGCGCGCAAATAATGTTCAGACAGAAGCGGCTCACGCAAACCTGTAACATTATAAAAGAGGAAAACGATTGTTAGCAGTATGAGAATGGAAAACGCATAGAGAAGCATCCTTCGTTTTTGAAGGAAAAAAGGAATGAGCAAAAAAAGATTAAGATAAAATTCCACCATATACATAGAAACTTCAAAACCGGTATATAGCATCGCATAATTAGCCCCGAAAATGTCAATAAAATAATCGAAGGTGTACAAGGCTACGTATAGCCAGAATGCGATATGAAGAGCCACCTTTTTCATCTGAAAGAAATCGAAAGGTATCAAACCCTGACTGTTTTGTAAACCTTCGGATCCGTCTTAATTTAGTGACATACAGTGTTGATGCTACAATTCATTGATCATAGCCGAAATCTTCTCAAAGGCATCTTCATCTTTAATCACATATTGCTCAGCGCCCTGATGTATAGTTTCCAATGCTACAGAATACCGTTCCTGACTGGAAAGGATGATTATATGGATGCGTGGATACACTTTTTTTATGGTATGCAAAAGCTCCAAGCCTCTGGCGTCAGCCTTTTGCCCCGAGTTCATCTCATAATCAATAATTACAACATCCGTTTCATCATCAATATGCTTTAAACATTCTTCACCAGTATAATAAGTAAACACCTGATGACGAACATTGCGTGTGAGATAGTTGTATAAAGCATCCGAAAGTGCAGGATCATCATCAACTATAAATATTTTCCTGGGTTTGCTGAATTCCATTGTTTTTTTTCTGGAAGACAAAAATAAGAATATGGATTAAACGAAGAATTTTCCTTTGAAAAATTTAGCCCTGCAAACCTGTGATGGTTGCAGGGCATGGTGTTTATTTTTAGCTTAATGAATTACGCATGCAGTTAGTCCGATGCCGCTTCCACTGACCGTTCTGCCTGTGCAATATGCCTTTCAATATGGTAAATCACAAAGCGCAAAGTATCACCAAGTCGCAACCTGATGTATTTCGACAAGGAGATCGCTGACTTTGTTCTGGTAAGATTGATATCCTTCGCTTGCTGTAACAAAGAAATTAATCGTTCCAGTTGTTTTAAGAACCGGTCAATAGTGGTAATACTTAAATGAGTATACATGGGATTTTTGTCCTTCAATGTTTTCATTTTTTTCATCTTTCCGTTTTTTATCAGCATCAGGTTGGCAAAATAGTTTCCGAGTAATCCACTTTTAAAAACAGTTGAGGCTGTTCCCTTTTTTTGCGACAGTATTTGTTTTTCCATTTCAGGAAGATAAAAATCTCCATACAGGTTCAGGTGTTCAATACATTCCAAAGCGCTCCATGTTTCCGCGCTTTTTCTGAAATTCAATTTTTTAGGTTGCATACTTTTTAACTGGTTCACTTTCGCGGTAGCTTTCTCCAATCTTTCTGAAAGATCATGGATGAGCAGGTTTGATTCAATAGTCATGGAAGTATTTCTTTTGAATGCAAAGTTGCCATGAAGAAATTTACGCCGCCTTGATTGAAATCAAGAATTACGAATCCGGCTTAGTGTTTCCGGAGTCATTCTAAGATAAGATGCAATATATTTAAGCGGCACTTGCTGAAACAGGTCAGGGCTCCTTTGTAACACCCTTTTTAATCTTTCAGTTACTGATACGGTAAGCAAATCAATCTCTCTTTCAATTTGTTGCGTAATCAGTATTTCCAGCAAGGCAGCGTATTGTTTTATATTTTCTGCATTCCTGGTCACTAACTGCCGGAAGTCTTCCTTGGAGATCATCTTAAGAGTTGTTTTGCGAAAGGTCTGAATATAAAATTCAGAAGGCGTTGCTGTGATAAAAGAGCTTAATGAGTTGATAAAGGAGCCTGGATAACCGAAGCGGATGGTCTGCTCTTCAAACTCTGACAACCGAAATATTCTTACAGCGCCTGATTGAATGAAATAAAGATTTTTCTCCACCTCACCTTCTTTCAAAATAAAATCATTCCCTGCAAAAATCTTTTCTACGCCTACACTTTCAAAATATTCAGTCAGCGTGTCAGTAAAATGCTGATGGTGCATTTCTTTTAGTTTGTATCTACCGGGAATTCCGGAACACATTATCAAATGTTTGCATTCACTTTAGTACCCCACCTGCAGTAAAAACTGTTGCTGATACTAAACTCGTTGCTTCCGCATTTGCAGCTATAAATAAAAAATGGGTGGCTTATGCTTTTTCTTTTACCCGTGCATGCAAGCTCCTGATACGCAGCGAGAGCATAATCTCAAACAAGGCGAGCACAATCATTTGCAATCCGAAAAAGATCATGAGCGTAAGATTTGAAATCAATGGATTTAGACTGATGTACAATCCCGCGATAATTGTTAGTGCAGCAAGTAACAAACCCAGCCACCATTGTTGATGACCTTTGCGTTTGAATTCCAGTGCTGCAACTACTGCTATCGCTCCGGACATGATGGCCCAGAATCCAAAGATGATCGTGAAAATAATGAGTGAAGAAACAACCGACCGGAGCACCATCCATCCAAACAAAATATCAAGTACGCCACGTGCAACGATCCAGCCCTTATGGTGCATCTCATTCCAGTGGCCGATTATTTCAATCAGGTAAAGCACACCGGCTGCTATGGCAAGGTAACCTACCAACACGGTGAATCCCAATGCAGATTCAAGAGGATTCACAATCATATAAATGCCTGCTGCCAGGAATAACAATCCACGGAGCAAAGGCAGGTACCAGTATTTAAGCAAATGTTGTATCATCAGATTATTTTTTTGAATGGAAGTGATAAAATGAAGTGGTAAGAAATCATCACAAAAAACGAAAACTTGTTCAGAGTTACAACTAAAACGTGACGCATGAAGGATTGCTTCGTTTTATGCAGATAAACATTGATCAGCTGCCATTTCAATCCTAACCTGCTGCAGCGGATATTTCACTAAATAAAGCAAAGCAGATCGCCTGCATTCATTTCGTTGCAATTGAAAAAATCGCTCAATAACCTGACATAAATCATTATCAAACAATTTCCGGTTTTGGAACTTTGTGGCAGTTGTCAATAAAAAATGATGGAATGCAACATTTTTTTAGCGCAATCTGCAACTTCGTTTTAACGGTGCCGCTTTATTTTTCATGGCCTCACCTTAGGGCGCAATCGCCCCGGATTTCCATTTCACGCGCCAACGGTTTAGTTAGTGTCACTGCATTCCATCCGGAGATACACAAGTCGCGCAATCTTCCCGGTGATAATTTTCATGGTATACTCTTTCCAACCTTTCATCGATTCGATGAAAAAAAAAATCAAAATGAAAACAGGATTTAAGGATTCATTTTTAATGGCTATAATGATTTTGTCCTTTTCAATGCCAGTAGAAAAAGCAATTGCTCAAACATGGTCAGATGTCGGAGCCGGCATGTGCGACTGGATTAATGCATCCGTAGTTTACAATGGCGACCTGATTGTGGGAGGACGATTTACATGTGCAGGTGGAGTACCGGCAAACTACATAGCCAAATGGGACGGCAATTCCTGGAGTGCGTTGGGTTCAGGCGTGAATGGCTGGGTGAATGCGCTCACCGTTTACAACGGTAAATTAATTGTGGGTGGTCAGTTTTCTCAAGCCGGCTCAACTACTGTTTCAAACCTCGCCAAGTGGAACGGAACAACCTGGTCTGATGTGAATGGTGACGTTGGCAGCATCGTTTCTTCCTTAACTGTTTACAACAACGATTTAATCGTTGGCGGCTATTTTACAGATGCAGACGGCTTCCCTGCTAATTATATAGTGGGTTGGAATAACTCAGCAGGTTGGTTCAACCTTGGCAGCGGCATGAACTCGCAGGTGATGACGCTCAATGTGTACAACAATGAATTGATTGCCGGAGGATTTTTTACAACTGCCGGTGGTGTTACTTCAAATCATATTGCTCAATGGGATGGCACCTCATGGGCTTCCTTAGGAGATGGAATTGGCGGCATTGTTTATTCACTGGGTAACTACAACAATAATCTTGTTGCCGGAGGATTGTTTCTCAGCGCAGGAAGTGTAAATGCAAATCACATTGCCATGTGGGACGGAACAAACTGGTCGGCCTTTAGCAGTGGAATGGCAGGAGATTTTTATCAATATGTATTCGCACTTACCACTTACAAGGGCAATCTGTTTGCAGGCGGTTACTTTACCGAATCCGGCGGCATCACTACGAATGGTATCGCAAAATGGGATGGCACCTCGTGGAGCAGTCTTAACGGCGGATTCTTTTATAACGGATCCAATGCGTTTGGAGCGAATACGCTTTGTGAATATAACGGAGATCTGTATGCAGGCGGATTGTTTACCACAGCAGGAGCTGAGAATGTGGCACACATTGCTAGTTGGAATGAAATTGCAACCGGCATCAACCAAATGCAAAACCCTGCCATGACGATAAAGAATTTTCCGAACCCGTTCAGTGCATCAACAGCAATATTTTACAAAGCAGAAAAGGCAGGCCATGTGCAACTCCTGTTAAATGATGTTGCAGGAAGGGAATTAAAAATACTTGTTGATGAATATTTGCAAGCCGGTAATTACACTTATGTGTTAGACGGTAATGCATTGCCGTCCGGAATTTACATGCTGAAAATAATTTCAACAAACATTAATCAATCCATCAAGCTAATTAAAGAGTGAAACAGGGGCATACCTTATTACAGTTTAAGTATTTATAATGAAGGCAATGAAGCAGAATGCCGGCGAGCAACTGAATAAATTGATTCCACTACAATTCGCAATAAGCATTTGTAAGACTAATTTTTTAAGTACGAAAAGCGCTTATCATTATTTTCCTGCATCTGTTTTATCCTTATTTTTTGTTTTGCTTTCTTCACTTGCCAATGCAAATGTAACCATCACAGTAGGTGGTCTCGCCAATACATCTTATACACTGAGCAACCTCACTTTTCCCGCTTATTCTGCACTTGGCACCATCGTTATTTTAGAAGGCGCCACAAATGATATATCACAGACAGGCGGAAACCTGATTCTCGATTGTCCTGCCGGTTTTGAATTTCAACCCGGAGTTGGTACTGCTTCCAGCACCGTTGCGCCTGACATTGTCAGCGCAATCATCACCAGCGTTACCGCTGCTCAGATTACGATCTCCGTGGTAGGAAACGGAGCAGGCACTGCCTGTTGCGATCAGATTACCATCACTGGAATTTTTGTAAGAGCTGCCACACTTTGTCCTGTTGCATCAAACGGAAATCTTACCAAAAACATAACTAGCACACAAACCATTACAGGCGTTGCAAATGGAACTACGAGCTTCGGAACTTTATCGCAATCAGCATCCTCACTAACCACCAATGCTATTTCAGGATCACCCTTTTGCCAGGGCGCTTCGTTGAGCGTGCCTTTCACCGCTTGCGGATTTAATGCCGGAAATATTTTCACTGCTCAGTTGTCGGATGAGACGGGTTCATTTGCCGCACCGGTTACGATCGGAACTTTATCCGCAACTGCATCAGGATCCATCAGTGCAATTATTCCGGGAGGTACTGTTCCCGGCGCATCTTACCGGATAAGAATAATTGCCGGTAACCCTGTTGTAACCGGCACCGATAACGGCACGAACTTAACAGTCAATTCACCTTTGATTACAGGAACTCCTTCTTATGTTCCTGTTTGTCCTGGTGCCGCTATTACGATTCCTTTCTCGGTTAGCGGCGGATGTGCAGTCTTCAATGCAGGCAATGTATTCACGGCTCAACTATCAGATGCAGCGGGTTCGTTTGCTGTGCCTCTCAGTATTGGTTCTGTATCATCCATTACCAGCGGAACCATCAATGCCGTCATTCCCGGAGGAACGCCTGTTGGAACAGGTTATCGCATAAGAGTGATCAGTTCTAATCCCGCATTCACAGGTACTACCAATGCAAACACAGCAAGCGTAACTAAAAATTTATTTGCAAGTCATTTGAACTGGCAGATTCTCTGGTCATCAGGTGATCAGTTTGATGTGGGTGATATTGGTTCTACCGTACAATTTGGAACGACACCACCATCAGGACAAAACGATATTATCACCACCGCTTACTTTCCGGTTTTGCCAACTTCGTGTGCAACTTCCTTCGGATCAGGCACCTACATCACCTTCGGTGCCACGCAGGCACGCATCGTAAATTTTAACGGACCTGCAGCATTCACCATTGCTCCGCTGGCAACATTGCCTTTAAGTACAGCAACGATCTGCAATGGAAGTATCATCAATGTAAAATACACGGTGCCATCATCGTGTACTGCCTTTGCTGCAGGAAATGTATTCACTGCAGAATTATCAGATGCAACAGGATCATTTGCTGCACCAACTGTAATTGGTTCACTTTCTTCCACTACATCAGGCACCATTGTCGCAACAATGCCACTTGCTTCAGCCATTGGAAATTATTACAGAATAAGAGTGAAATCTTCGAATCCCGCACTTACCGGAAACAACAACGGCGTTGATCTTTCCAATCAATCGATCACTGCAACCGTAACAGGATCTCCTTTTTGTGCCAACAGCACCATCGGCGTTTCATTTACGGTCGGATGTACTTCCTCATTACTGGCAGGAAATGTTTTCACAGCGGAATTATCAAATTCTTCCGGTGGATTTTTATCCGGAACAACTGTACTGGGCACATTGACTTCTACTGCAGGCAGTGGTACTATTCTCGCTTCCATTCCTTCCGGGACCATTGCCTCCGGCAATTACAGGATCCGCGTAAAAAGTTCAAACAATGTTTTTACTGGAACCGAAAACGGGAGTAACATCACCATTACCGCTCCCTGCAATTCCGTTTCTAATTCCTTTATTCAAATCATTGGTGAAACAAATCAGTCCGCAATTTATTCCGTTCAACTCACTGCTGCCGGTGGTTACACTGTTTTGGGAAATGCAGGCAGCAACAATGCCAATCCGGGAGACTACTATCCCGCTGTTGTGTACCTGAACACAGCTGATATATTTTTAACCAACCTGAATCCTGACGGCAGTATCCTCTGGCAAAAATCGTATGCCGTGATCCAATACAACGCCTACTATCATGTGCTCAGGCATGAGCCGACTGCTGATGGCGGATTCATCATCGCAGGTGGCGTTGACAATGGATGCAGCCCGTCAGGTTCGTCGTGCTACACACGCCCGATGCTTATCAAGACCACTTCAGATGGCACGGTTCAATGGAGCAAGACCTATGATTGTTACGCCAGCATATTCGCATGGGGCGGCTGGGCCTTTTCAGTAAAGCAAACTACCGACGGAGGTTACATTGTTTGCGGGCCGCAAATGGAGGGCTATACAGTTCCGTATCTCATGAAGCTGGATGCAAACGGAAATGTTACGTGGAAATATTCTTATGGTTCTAACGGTGGTGCCATCTGTTGTACCGAAGAAGCACGCGCTGTGCGGCAGACAAGTGATGGAGGATATGCATTGTTAGCGCCCGGTGGTGATTACAGCATGGGTGGATCTTTCGATCTGATCAAAGTGAATTCCACGGGAGCAATGCAGTGGTCGAACTCGTTTCATTACGGCTCCGGCACAGGTGGCGGACAAGACCTGCAGACTACAACAGATGGTGGCTTTATTATGACGGGCAACTCCACTACGAATGGTATTTTTCTAGTGAAAGCAAATGCCAGCGGCGCGGCGCAATGGGGAAAAACATTCAGCTACAGCGGAGGCATGAGCAATGCCGTGTGCCAGACTACTGACGGCGGTTTTGCCATCACAGGCACTGCCAACGGAGATATCATTTTAATAAAAACAGACGCTTCCGGTGCTTTAACATGGGCAAAGGCATTTAACCTCGGTACTATCGAAAGAGGCATGGATGTGAAACAAACGCCCGACGGCGGATTCGTGATTGCCGCATACACCAACAGTTTCGGCAACAAAGGCATACTGATAAAAACCGATGCGAGCGGAAACAGTGTTTGTTGCGGAACAGATATTACTGCTTTAATAACCATTGGATCCGGAGTAACCACCGGTGGTGTGGCTTATGGAACAACTGCTTCAGCATTGTCATTGGGCGCTACATCGCAAACCGTAAGTGCCGGCGGAACTGTTTCAGCAGGTTTGATCTGTAGTTCCTTAGTCACTCCGTTACCCATTGAATTAATTTCATTTAAAGCAAAACTACTTTCAAATAAAACAGTGCTTACATCGTGGATGACGGCTTCCGAAATGAACAACGATTATTTTACGGTTGAAAGAAGTATTGATGCGGAAATCTTTGATGCGATTGGAAATGTGAATGGTGCAGGCAACTCGATACATCAGCAGATTTATTCTTTAGTGGATGAAAAACCATTTTCAGGCATCAGTTATTACCGGTTGAAGCAAACTGATTTTGACGGAACAGTTACTTATTCAAACATTGTGGCAGTAAAAAATTACGAACCCTTCTACGTCAATGTGTATCCGAATCCTGCAAACAGTGTTTTATACTATGACGTATTTTTTGAAGACGATGAAAACATAACGGTGCAGGTGACAGACATGGCGGGAAGAATATTGATCAATCACCAACAGTTAATGCACAAAGGAAATTCCACTGCAACTCTTGACATTGAATCATTAACACACGGAATGTATTTCTTAAAATTAAATGCTGCGCATACGGTCTTTCAGGCACAGTTCATCAAACAATAAAACAGCATGTAATCAAAAACCTGATTCACATATTATCAATTACCTGCTTACTGTTACATCAAAATATTTGCGATGCGCAGGTGATCAATACCGTAGCCGGAACGGGAGTCGCCGGCTACAATGGTGATGGAATAACTGCTGTTACAGCCAAATTATATTATCCGGCCGGCGTTGCGATTGATGCGGCAGGAAATATTTATGTGGCCGATATGTCTAATGCCTGCGTTCGTAAGATAAATGCAGCCACCGGCATCATTAGTACTGTTGCCGGCAACCCCGGCATTGCACCCGGATTTTTTGCAGGTAACGGAACGCCCGCAACATCCGCAACATTCAGTTGGTATGTTTTGGGAGTGGTTCCTGATGCAACCGGAAATATTTTCATCGCCGATGCAGGCAGTAACATCATTTGCAAAGTAGCAGCCGGCACCGGCATCATTACCATCTTCGCAGGCATCAACGGAAGTGCAGGCACAACAGGTGATGGCGGAAGCGCTTCAGGCGCAAGATTAAATTATCCGGCAGCCATGGCGTTTGATGCGGGAGGAAATAACTTATATATCGCCGATTGCTACAACCACAAGATCCGCATGATATCCATCAGCACAGGCATCATCACTTCGGTGGCAGGAACAGGCACCGCAGGTTCAACCGGCGATGGCGGACCTGCCACTGCTGCAAGGTTAAATTATCCGGCAGGCATAGCAGTGGATGTGGCAGGAAATATCTACATCGGTGATGGCGGAAATAATAAAGTGCGGAAAATAACACTCAGTACCGGTATCATTACTACCATAGCAGGAACAGGCACGGCAGGATTTTCCGGCGACCTTGGTGCCGCTACCGCCGCAAAATTTAACGGGCCGCAGGGATTGGCCGTTGACGCAGCTGGAAATGTTTACATCGCGGATCAGGGCAACAACCGTATCCGGAAAATTACTGCCGGCACGAACATCATCAGCACGATTGCCGGATCCACAGCGGGTTTTTCCGGTGACGGTGGCCTTCCTGAACTCGCGAAACTCAATGGACCCTGGTCGCTTGCGGTGGAGACCAATTGCAATTTAATTATTGGAGACAATGTAAATAACCGCATTCGTAAAATTACAGGTCTTACAGCTTGCACGCCACTGCCGATCGAACTGCTTGATTTTAACGCAACCAACTACGGCAATCAAACCCTTTTGAAGTGGGAAACCGCTTCGGAACTGAACAATGATTATTTCACTGTTGAACGAAGCAGCGATGCGAAAACATTTGAATCCATCGCAATCATAGATGGTGCAGGCATTGCAACACATCAGCATTCATATTCCTACACTGATGAAAACCCGTATGAAAACATCAATTATTATCGCCTGATGCAAACAGACTTTAATGGAATTTTTTCTTATTCCAAAACAATTTCCGTTATCCATTACAGGAGTGATACGTATCTCAACCTCTATCCCAATCCATTTCAAAACAGTACCACTATTTACTATGCTATACCCGAAGCTGCAAACGTGCGGATTGATATATATGATGCTGAAGGACATTTAGTGCAGCAGGTAATAGATGAAAATTGTTCTGTTGGAGCATTCAAAACAACACTCAATTGCAATCATCTCTCACCTGGTGTTTACCTTTTAAAGTTTCATGCTAATGATGAAATACTTATCAGGAAGATCGTTTTGCTTCAATAGTTCTTAGCAATTAATATCTTAGAATCCTTCGGGAATTATTCACTGCTGCGTTCGCATTAAGCGGGCGCGGCAGTGATGTTTATTGCAAGTATCTGTTTATTGATGATGCAGATCATCCCTGCCGATATGATCGCGGTATTTTAATTAAACCTGATACCTGACAAAACTCATCATTGCGCCTCTCCAATATCATTGTTTAGCACCTGAGCGCTCACGAATTTTGAGTTTTGACATTCGACTTTAAAAATCTCGCGTTATGAAAAACAATAAAAAGAAATTGACCTCTGCGTCAGGCATACCCTACACAGAACACGAAAATTCAATGACGGCCGGCCCACGCGGTCCGGTTTTGTTGCAGGATTATATTCTTCATGAAAAGATGGCGCACTTTAACAGGGAGCGGATTCCGGAAAGAGTGGTGCATGCAAAAGGAACAGGTATGTTTGGTAAATTCACAGTAACAAATGACATCACCAAATTTACCAAAGCGAAGCTCTTCAATAAACCGGGAAAAGAAACGAAGGTGTTTGTCCGCTTCTCCACAGTAGGAGGCGAAAAAGGTTCCGCCGATGCTGAACGCGATCCACGTGGCTTCGCCGTTAAGTTTTATACGGAAGACGGTAACTGGGATCTCACCGGCAATAACACACCGGTATTCTTCATCAAAGACCCGAAAAAATTCAGCGATTTCATTCATACGCAAAAACGGGATCCGAAAACAAACACCAAAAGTCCAACGATGATGTGGGACTTCTGGTCGCACAACCCTGAAAGCCTGCATCAGGTATTGATCCTCATGAGTGACCGTGGAACACCTTTCAGTTATCGCCACATGCATGGATTTGGCAGTCATACTTATTCATTCATCAATGATAAGAATGAAAAATTCTGGGTGAAATTCCATTTTATCACACAACAGGGAATTAAAAACTTTACGGATGCAGAGGCCACCACCATGAAAGGAAAAGATCCGGATCATGCACAACGTGACCTGGTGACATCAATTGAAAAGGGTGAATTCCCTAAATGGATTTTGAAAGTGCAGGTGATGCCGGAGCGCGATGCTAAAGATTACCGTTGGAATCCATTTGATCTCACCAAGGTTTGGTCGCACAAGGATTATCCACTGATTGATGTAGGTGTGTTAGAACTGAATCAAATTCCTGAAAATTATTTCCGGGATGTAGAGCAAGCAGCCTTTGCACCGGCAAACGTGGTGAATGGTATCAGCTATTCGCCGGATAAAATGTTGCAGGGCAGATTGTTGTCCTATCCAGATGCGCAACGTTATCGCCTCGGTGTGAACTTCGAGCAAATTCCGGTTAACAGATGTCCGTTTGAAGTAAACAACTATCACCGTGATGGACTAATGCGCGTGGATGAAAATGGTGGAAGTGATCCGAATTACCTGCCCAACAGTTTTGACAATATAATCGCTGATGAAAGCTACAGGCAGTTGCCTATGGACCTCGAAAGCACAGTTGCTGATTGGTATGATCGCAATGCGCCAGGTGAAAATGATCACTATACGCAACCTGGTTTATTGTTCCGTAATGTGATGAATGACACACAAAAGAAAAATACCATCAACAACATTGTCGGCGCAATGCAAGGCATAAGCGGTGCTAAAAAAGAAGAGATCATGCGCCGCATGATTCACCATTGGTATATGGTGGATGTAAACCTCGGTTCTGCTATCGCGAGAGGACTGGGACTTGCTACTGATCCGTTTGTATTACCGGCTGAAAAGAAACAACGTCCGGTGATGGCATAACAAAAGTTCAGGCAATTAACTTATTCCGGCATTTGCTGCGATCAAACACTGTAGCAAGTGCCGGAATTTGTTGGAGTTGATGGAAGAGTTTGTATTGTTTAGATTGTTTATGTTGCTTATGTTGAATTGCACCATTGAAGATGGGTTCATGGTTTGGTAATATGTTCCGGTAGCGTTCTTCAAAAAAAATAACTACTACAATACGGACAGAAATTTCACACAAAAATGCTGGAGAGTGGCATACGTAAAAAAAGAAAAGCGGGCAGTACCCGCTTTTCAAATCATTAAATTAATGATGAAGTTTATTTCATTCCACCCAACATCCCCAACGCAGAAGTAATCGTGGCAGGATCAAAATCTTTTTCGAAGATTTTCGGATCAAGGTTGGAAACAAGTGTTGATGCCATCGGAGCAATCTGCTCCAGTGAAGTGGCTTTCTTCAAACTGTTCATCATGTCCATCGGAGGAGTCCATCCGTTCAAGAAGGAAGTGGACTTTAATCCTCCTGCCAACTGCACAACAGAAGTGCCAGCCGCCGCCATATCACTTGGATTCATCGACTTTAAACTACCGAGGTAGTCATCCATTGATTTTTTAAATGTAGGAGTGAATGAACTCGACTTGATGTTGCTGGTAAGGTCCGTCATCACAGAACTGAAGCTCATGGCTGACATCGATTCTCCGCCAACAGTCTTAACAGCATCCATTGGATTTTGCGCTGCAACTATACCGCCCGTCAAAACAGCAGCGAGCAGAAGGGAAAACATTTTTTTCATGGGTTTGGTTTTTTTTCAAAAGTAACATACGTCTTGCAGAATTGTTTACGTATCCGGAAAATTCATGATAATGTCACTTGCCGGTTTGATTAAAATCTGTGGCAGCGGAAAGTTGGTATAATTAATTCTTCAACAATGTTTTCACCTCCAGATTTTTTCCCTGTCGTATCGCTACAAAATAAACACCCGGTGAAAATCCGGTGACATCAACGTTGTATGACTGATCATCTTCACCAGGGACTAAAGAGGCATTATACATCACCTGTCCCATCAGGTTGCTGATGGTTATAGTGGTGGGTGCGTCAAACTCACCATAAAAATTAACAGTTTCTGTGGCAGGGTTCGGACTCATTTTAAAAGGAAGCGTATCACCGATGATAACTGCATGGATTGATTCAGGATTACATTTTATCAGCCAGCATTCCCGTATTTTTTTGTCTTTCTTCAAGGTATCAAAATATTGAATTTTCAGAGCGGCCAGTTGATCGCGGAGATCATTCAGAACATTCTGGTAATCGGGCTTGTAAATCAGGTTCGTTGTCTCCAGTGGATCGGCATTCAGATCATACAATTCTTCTGTAAAATGGTCACACTGACTCTTAACGTATTTATAATCCTTAGTCACAATACCACGCATGGAAGGATTGTCACTGTCTTCCACCACATCGCAGGTGCTGTTGCCCAGCTTAATATTTTCAAACAAAAAGGCATCGCGTTGCACTGCTCCTGAAATCAGTTTTTGAACTGAAGTGCCCTGAGGATGATACGCGCTATAGTTGATTTTCGCCGCATCCAGGATCGTTGGCATAATGTCAATATTCAGACAAAAGAAATTTCCATCCACCACTGTATTGGCCGGATACCAGGCCGGATAGCGGATAAAAAGTGGCAGGTGAATAGATGGATCATATACTTTGCCTTTCCCTTTCAACTCATGTTCACCATAATTGGCTCCATTGTCAGATAGAAAAATAATCATGGTATTATCGAGCAGGTTTCTGCTTTCCAGAATGCTGAAGATGTCTGTTACATTATCTTCTACTGCAAGTATTCCGGCGTAATAGTTTTTGAAATCTTTCTTAATATCTTTTTCTTCTGTATATAATTTGTCTGTGTCCTGATAAAGAAATGACGGATACCATGCGCTGAACTGGTAGAAGTTATCAGGAATGGGCATTGTTTCATCATCATAAATCCCGTCGTATTGTGGTAACGGCGTTACAGGACGGTGCGGAGAAGGGTGACCAATAGTTACAAAAAAAGGCGTATCCACTTCACTCAGGTATCTGTGCACTGTATCGTTGATAATATTTTCTACATGACCGGTCATGGCCTGTTCTGTACTGTTGAAATAAAAGGTAGGATCCTCATATTCAATTTTGCGGGAGGTAACAAACCAATAATCCCAACCATCTTGTTTCTTGGTTGCAATATGATACTTACCGATCATTCCTGTGTGGTATCCTTTTCCGTCAAGAATCTCCGGAACTGTTTTAATGCTGGGTTTGATGAAGGTGCAGTTATCTGTGGCACCATGACTGTGAGGATACAAGCCTGTCAACAAGGTAGCGCGCGATGGAATGCACAAAGGATAGACACAGAAGAAATTGTCGAACCGCGCTCCTTCATTCGCAATTTTATCTATCGAAGGTGTTTGCAAAAACGATGGGCCGCCGGTCATGCTGAAAGCATCGTAGCGAAGATCATCCGCAATAATCATAATTATATTAGGCCGGCTGGTTTGAGCGTAATCTGAATAGCTATTCAAAACAAAAAAAACAACGAGGAGCGGAAAGACTAACTTCATAATCTGCACATTTTTGCAAATGTATGAACTCTGGAAGGAAGTATGAATTATGATCTATAAGTTATGAGTTGATATATATATCTGTTGACAAAGTCTGTCATTAGATGTACTGTAACTGCATGTTGAGCTTTTACAAAAAAAACATCCATCGGATAGGTTGCTGCTAAATGCTTCGTGACCTATCTGATGGATGCCTGCAATTATAATTCAAAAATAAATTACTTCACCACCTGGAATTTACCGGTAATCTGTTCCGGTCCGTCTTTTAGTATTACAAGATACATTCCATTATTAAGAGATGATACATCCATCGTTTGACGGTCAGTGCTATTATTCCATACTTGTTCCAAAAGTGTTCTTCCTGATAAGTCAACAATACGTACGATGGATTTTTCATTTAGCATTGCGTGATGCTCCAGCACAATAAAGTTGCTGGTGGGATTTGGATAAACAGTCCATTGCGCACCCAACGTTGAAGTGGCAGGAATACCAACCACGTAACTTGGCAACAATGTTCCACCTTCATCGTGATAACGTGCCACCCATTCCTGGTAATACTGATTGGCGATGCTTGCATTGTGCACCACCACTGTGTTTTCATCATTTTTTGTTTGTGCAGAAGTGCTCCAGTTATGTGAACCGGTGAGAATAACCGGATCCAATCCGGGGGCATTCGCATCTACCAACATGTATTTATTATGAACGAGATAGGAATGGCTGGCAACAAACAAAGTGCCTGCCATGTGACTTGCAAGAATGCTGTATGCAAAAGAACCATTGCTGGTATCATCAATCACACCACCGCCCCAAACGCCCTCACTCGTGCGATCGTCAATGGCGTAGGAAATACTGAAACGTGTGTCAGCAAAAACACATAATTCAAGGTCATGATCTGCAGAAGTAGCGGTGCGTTTGATCTCAGCTTCGGTGTCATCACTCGGACTGAAATACAATTCCACCCTGTTTCCGCCTATCACAAATTCCTTCGGCGTATTGTTCGTTTTATCAGGTCCGAATACACCGCTCCACATTTCATTGAACTCTACCTGGTAAGCTTTTGCGATACTTTGATCCTGGAAGATGATCACATTGTTTGCATCAGAATTGATCTGCTGATTTGTAAAATTCATAGAACCTGTCCAGAGAAAAACTTTGTTCGGGTCTGCCGCGCCAGCATCCATAATTACAAATTTGTTGTGCATGATGCCATAATCAATCCCGGTAGGACTCAGTTTTTTATTGGCAGCTCCAATATTCAATTGTGCCCATGCTGCACCATCCATGTTGTCACCATCTCCAATCACCCTTACATTAACGCCTCTGTTATAAGCCGCATTAATAGCATCCACAATACCATTGTCGTTATCCATATTGTAAATGGCAATATCCATAGTATAAACAGTTCTGTTCATGTATGCAATCAACGTATCATCTGCTATTTGCGGAAGACTTACCGCATTGGTTCCTTGTGCTACCGTATTATCCACCGAACGGGTGAAATAGGTTTTGATGACGCCTGAAGAAAGTGATTGGGTGATCATAGTGGCAACAGCAGAAAAAGAGGTATCGCCTGTACTGCCGACTGATACTCCTTTCAAATAATAAAGTGTGGCAGCGGTTAAGCCACTTAAAGTGATGGTGTGATCAGTAACTAAGGTGGCGTTGCTTGCTTCACTTCCAAACGTTGGTGTTGTTCCATAATAAATCACCGTAGTTCCCGGATTCAAAGTATTAAATGAAACATCAAATGATGTGGTTGTAATGTTGCTTTGGGAAAGTGCATTGGTAAAAACCGGTGGATTACCGGCGAGTACAAAATCATCGAGGTCACGCGGAATCAGTTGGTAAGTGGTCTGGTACTGACTCATGATACCAATAATATCAAGTGGTGTATTAGGAATGGGCGTGCCGGCAATATTAGAAGTGTGAATGGTACGAACCTGCGCGCTGGTTACGCTTCCATCAGTCGCCTCATAATTCACATCAGCACTTGCTGAGAAACTGCCTACGCTGATGAAAGTTGAATTGTTGAAACGAACAAGTCTTGACTCATAGTTTTCTGTATAGCCTGTCGCCATGTTCACTACGAACGGCTCGGGCAATGGATTTCCTGAACTGATAACAGAATAGCTGCTGACAGGATTTATTTCAATCAAGTTATTGTAGAAGTCGAGCACGCCGGTAATTTCCACACTGTCGCCACGCTGAACAGTAGCTAACGAAGTTGAATAAGCAGCGATGCCTCCTGTAGGATCCTGCAAATAGCGGATCGTTCCCAGTTCACCGGCATTAGTCACAATGCCACGCACGGTAACGGTTGATCCCTCTGCCATCGTTCTGGCAGTGGAGATGGGGATTTCTGCCTGGGCAACAACAAAAACGAACAGACAAAGAAAAATGGAGAGGAGATTTTTTTTCATGGGAGTTTTAATGAGGCGCCAAAGATATTCAAGGTTGGAGAGATAACCTGATTAATTTATTGTTATGGTAAGAAAAACGGGGCGATTGTTGGGGGGAAGGGAGTAGTGAGTAAGGAGTCGTTAGTCCTGAGTCCTTAGTCGTTAGTATTGCAATAAGGAAGGAGCTGGTAAAATTACCTTCAGTATAGTTCGTGGAACTTTGGCGGGACTTCTATTGGTGATCTGTGTATTGTTTCAAGACTAACATCGTTTCAAATTATTCAACCAATAATTTCAGATGTTGCTTTTCATTTTTTGTTTCTACTTCAACAATGTACAATCCGGCGGCCAACTGTTCTGTATATTTTATTACATTAATTCCTGCCGGAAAAATTTTATTACTTATTAAAACATCTGCAATATTATAAAGCCTGACAGTCTTCTCTTCTTTAAGCAAGTGATTGCTGAGTGTTATATAAAATGAATCATGTGCAGGATTTGGAAAGCAGGAAATGGAAGCAGCAACTGCAGATGCATCAGGAATTCCGGTTACTGCAGATTCAGTCACTTTAATTTGCTGGTTCACCGGCACATTGATCAGTATTGTATCATTGCCCGCCGGAAAATGAACCTTGACACTGTCTATTATTGTCGCATCGCCCAATCCAAAGTGAGCAGTTAAACTATTCTGTGAGCAGTAACCTGATTGCGCGGTAATTTCCCTCATTTGCCAAACGGAATTTCCATTGATAGTGGCCTTCACTTTTACCCTTGCACCAATCGCTGACTTGTTAGATTGTGTTCCCGCCAGTTCAATTTTAATCCACTTATTACCATTACCATTGTTCATATAAAATAAATCAGATGGATTGGCACCAACGCCACTATTCTTGCAAGTTGCAAACACAAGGTCCTGGAAGCCATCATTGTTGGCATCGCCCCACGCGCATCCATATGAACAGGGTGTGGTGAGATCATCCATACTGTTCTCATCGCGTTCAAAAATTCCGCTGCCATTGTTTTTATATAGAAAATTGAGGATGGTTCCATTGCAGAATCCATTGCTCACTGCAAGATCAAGATCACCATCGTTGTCATAATCAGCAAAGGATGAACTGTATGAACAACCACCATCCGTTACTGCATCACCTGTGGTGATTTCAGTAAAGTTTCCTGCGCCATCATTGATATATAACTGGTTTTTTTGAGTGGTATAAAATCCTGAATTGGCGGTGTACACATCAAGGTCGCCATCATTGTCCACATCGCCCCAGCTTGCGCTCATCGTGCTTCGGTTATCATTCACCAGCGGACCGGTTGTAATCTTGGTGAATGTACCATCATCGTTCCGGTAGAGGTTATTTTCTTCTGAACTTTCATTTACAACATATAAATCAAGATCACCATCATTGTCAAAATCTGACCAGGTTACGCCACGGGAAGTTTGCACATCATTGACAGCTGAACCTGATGTGATTTTTGTGAAGCTCCCATCGCCGTTATTATGAAACAAAAAATTATGAAAATCACCTTCACTATTACTGACATAAGCATCCAACCATCCATCGTTGTCATAATCGCCCCAGCTGGCTGTTTCAGAATAACCGGTGTTGGTGCCAAGCGCATTACTGCCGGACTTCGTAAAAGTGCCGTCACCATTGTTTACAAAATAATAATCCACCTTATCATACCACGTAACAGCCAGCACATCCAAATCGCCGTCATTATCTGCATCAGCAATCGTTGCGCCATCATAAGGAGCAATCGTGGTTACGATGTCATCTCCTGAAACTTTGGCGAAGCTTCCATCTCCATTGTTGAAGTACAGAAAACTCACGCCACCTGCAGAAGGTCCGTTGGTGATAAAAATATCGTCCCATCCATCATTATTCAGATCCACAAAATTTACGCTGCGGCTATCGCCACCGGTTGTTACAACGGGACCTGTAGTAACTGCTGTAAATAGTTGTCCGTATGCTAAACAGTATTGAAAGATCAATGCAGTTAAAAGTATTTTTCTTTTCATGCTTTATTAATTTTCCACAAATCACGGCCAGATTCATTGCAGGATTTGAAAAATGCGACGAAGCATTCATTATAGTTGACAGACAACCTATTAATTTAATGTTTATGAATGATCGTTTTGAACTGGTTGTTTATCTTGCTAAAGCAGTCGTTGATCTCATGGTATCTGTTATTCACCAACTTACTCCGATCTTGCATTCATGAAAAACCGCATCGGGCTTCATGTCTTGTTTTGGGGAACGTACCTGTTTCTGAAAACTTATGTGAATGTTTTCCTCATCAACTATTCATACTTCAATCTCCCCTGGGACGTAAGAATTGCAAAATCATTTCTGCCGGAAGCCATTCTGCTGCTGCCTAAAATGCTGATCGCCTATTTCCTGATGTATTATTTAATTCCCCGCATGGGAAAAGAAAAAAAATGGCGATTGACTGCAGCAGCCGTTGGCGTAATGGCGCTCTGCTTACTGACTTATCATGGCCTGATTCAGGTGGTCATCATGCCACTGATACACCATGAAGTGCCTGAACAAAATTCTGTTTCTGAAGGCATCTCGAGGTTCATCTGGCGCATGCTTGATTTACTAACCGTGGCAGGAGCAGCCTGCACGTTGGCACTGATGCGCAAACAATTAAAAGATGCGAAACGTGAACAGCAACTGATAAGGGAAAAACTGCAGTCGGAATTGAATTTTTTACGCGCGCAAACAAATCCGCATTTTTTATTCAATACATTGAACAGCATTTATGCGCTGGCACGAAAACAGGCACCTGAAACTGCACAGGTGGTGATGCAACTTTCAAAATTGTTGCGTTACATGCTGCATGAATGCAAAGAAACTTTTGTACCACTCGATAAGGAATGGAAAGTGATTGAAGATTATATTGAACTGGAAAAAATCCGTTATGGTGAGAGAGTACAAGTTACCTGTCACACTTTCGTTTCCAACCTGCAGGCACCGGTGGCACCTTTGCTACTATTGCCGGTAGTTGAAAACGCATTCAAACATGGTGCTGGTAATAACCGGGGCAAAACGACTATTTCGATCAACCTCGAAGAACAAAAAGGCCACCTGATTTTCGAAGTAAAAAATAATATAGAATCAGAAAGCGAAAACAATGTTGCGTCAACAGCGTCGGGCATAGGGCTCAGCAATGTGAAACGGCAACTCGAATTGTTGTATCCTGTTCATACCTTTGAAACTTTCAGGAACAATGGCTTTTTTACCACGCTGCTAACCTTTCAATGGGATGACCAAACTGCATTGCCTGATCGTTGAAGATGAGCCACTGGCCGCAGAAGTGCTGACCGATTATATTCGACAGGTCCCCTTCTTACATTTTGTAGCATGGTGCAGCGATGCGGTGCAGGCGATGCAGGTGCTTCGTGAACAACAAGTGGATGTAATTTTTCTTGACCTTCATTTGCCGGCCGTAAAAGGTTATGAATTACTGAAGACTTTAACACACAAGCCCCAAATCATCATCACCACCGCTTATCATGAATATGCGTTGCAGGGTTATGAATGGCAGGTGACTGATTACCTGGTAAAGCCAATTGAGTTCAGCCGTTTTTTACAGGCTGCAAATAAGCTTGTGGCGCCTGTTGCGTTGCAGCAAACTCCTTTAGCTTCTTTGTTGAAACCTGCCGGATATATTTTCGTGACAGTTGATAAGAAGCAGGTAAAAATTTTATTCGCTGAAATTTTATTCATCGAAAGTCAGAAGGATTACTTAAAGATCGTAATGAAAAACAAAACGTTAGTCACACGGCAAACGATGCATGAAATGGAGCAACTGCTTCCGGTTGATCAGTTTATACGCAGCCATCGTTCTTACATCGTCTCAAAAGTTGCCATAGAAAAATGGGATGCCACTGAGATTGAAATAAACGGGCAACTGTTACCTATTGGCAGAAACTATCGTGAAGAGGTTTTGAAGTTGTTGAAACAATAAGTAATTGCAATGCTGCAAGTCTTCTTCCATACCAGAATTTCATAGAATTTCACTTCTACTCTTTAAACTTCCCATGAATGTTCAGCTCCTGAGATTATTCCTCGGAAAAATTAAATAGCTACCTGAACATCATGAAATTAATCATCATTCCAGTTCAAATAAGCAATGAAATTTTTCTCCTTAATTTAACCTGTAATCTCAACAGCATGTGCCACTTTTGTTGATGAGCATTCATTATTCCCTAACAATTTTAAACTATAATGCTATGAAAACAATGCATACAAAAACCTACGCGACTTTTATTTTAACATTGCTTTTAATGGCTTTTATGATACCGGACAACAACGCGCATGCACAACTGGTTTATTCCACTATCCTCGATAACTCCGGCTTTACGGCTGATCTTGACAACATCAATGGTGCCTCACTCACTTTTGACGGAGGTGTGATTGCAGCGGGACAGATCATGAATAATGCAAGCGGAAAAGCATGGGGACCCGGCATTGTAACGAAACTTAATTCGGATGGAACTCCGCTGTGGTGGTATGGCATTGAATCATATCATCCCGATAGCATAACAATCCAGGGAAACGATTTGAGATTTGCCGATGCTATAGAAGATGCCGGTGGCAGCCTGGTGGCAAGTGGTCAATACAAGATTGCAGGCAGAGATAAAAGTGACGCGATCCTATTGAAAATAAATTCAGCCGGAACGATACAATGGTTCAAAAGATACCATTTGAATGCAGAACATGCACCGGGAATCATTATAAGTGACCTTGCACAACTGCCCAACCACAAATATGTTGCAACAGGTGTGGCCGGTGAAGGTTACAGCAAAGGTGGTTGGTTGTGGTTTCGCACCGATGTAAACGGAGGTAATCCGATTGTTAAAACTTTCTGGCATTCGAAGAGAGCAGCGGGAGTAAATATCCTTCCGCAGGCAGATAATTCTTCTGTAGTTGCATGGAATAGCGGAACAAATGGAAGCGACGGTGATTTCTATCCCGTCTTCTCCCGCGTTGACGCAGACGGCAATCTTCTAACTGAAAAATGGGTGGTGTTGGATTACAATTCAATTCTTACCGATTGCATTCAAACAGCGGATGGTGGTTTTGCTGGCGTTGGATGTGGTGTTTCGGAATCCTTCTTACTGAAACTGGATGCATCCCTGAATGTTCAATGGATCAGGAGTTGGCCAATTGGCAGTGCTGCAAGCGGCTCCAACGTTACACCAACCTTCAAAAACGTTATAGAATTATCATCCGGAAATTTCGACATCTCCGGAGCCTATTTTCCCACACTCAACCCATCTGTTTATGAGAACCTTTTGGTGACCACTGATGGAAGTGGAAACATCATTTCAGCAAACACCCTCAGCCAGTCTGCAAGCACACAGGAAAAAGTACAACGTTCTCTTGAGTTGCCGGATGGAAGAATCATTTCTCTCGGATTTGTCGGTACCAGCAACAACACAAGTGACATCTCTGTATTTCATGAAAATGCAGCAGGTGTAACCGCCTGCACTTCCACTCCATTAAGTATTTCTCCCACCTCAAGCGGAGTTTTGTTTGAGAAAAATAAACCACTCATCAGTCCAACGGTTTATACAGTCAACATTCAAAAAGATACGCTGACGATAAAAACAACTTTCAATCAAACAACAATTTGTTCGCCGCTGCATCTTACCGCTGAGATTGAAAATTCAGACTTCCATGTTTATCCAAATCCAACAAGTGACCGGATTACGATCAACTTACCTGATAACCGCTTTGATGAAACGTTTGAATTAATCATTACAGGAATAGATGGAAGAGTACTGATAAAAACCATCATCGCAGAAACTACTTCAGACATCAGCGTGCAATCATGGCCCGCAGGATTATACACTTACCGGTTAAGCGCGAAAGATGGCACGCAAACCACCGGCATTTTTGTGAAGCAATAAATAAAGCGTTAAGTAAGATTACTTCAATCAAAGTCGTCATTTTTTTCTCCGCAAATCCGGATGAATACTATGACGACTTTCATTTACCATCGGACTGAAATTATCAAACCTTCTTTCCAAACATATAACTCAACTGCACAAATACCTCATTGTATTTGACAGCACCTCTTCCCCACAACCATGATCCTGCACCTGCCTGCAAATCAAAACGGTTGTCATAAATCAAATCCAGGATCAGGTAGCCACGCAGCGCTTTTGAATTGTTGAAGTTGTTATTTTTATACGGACTATAAAATCTATCACCAATATCTGGTTGTCCTCCATTGCCAAGGCCACCTGTATAATCGAGCCAGAATTTAGGAAGCAGTGTAAACTGATCGTTGATTTTTAAAGAATAACCGCCATTTACCCCCAGGAGCAATTGATCGGAATACGCTGTTCTTTTGAAATGCAGGTTGGTGCGTAAGTTGTATCCTGCGAATGCCTGCAGGTACAATGCGCCATCTTTAAAAAAGGAATGACCCGTATGCAATATAAAAGCGAAGTCGCGGCCATTCAAACCACGCCATTCACTACCGGCTTCCACAATCGTATCGCGCACAGAGTAAGAAGTATCATTCGCTTCATCATTATAGGTGTAGTTTAAATACTGATAGTTGTATCGCGTGTAGGCATATCCCGGTTGCTGGTATAAATCAGGTAAACGCGTATTCACCTCCAATGCCATAGGCCATGCATTATGAAGAAACTGGTATTTCAAGCTCAACCATGAATCCGTAAAACCGGAGTTGATTTCCCACTCTGCATAGTGATAGGTGCCGTTTTCGCCTATCATCATATTTCCTTCCGAATCTAAATACGTATGCAGTTGGTTGGTTTTTGGATCACGGGTCTGTGCTTCTCTTCCTACCAGCCAGTTCAGTGTCCAATCGAGCTCCAGGTTTTTTGCAATGCCAATGGATCCCTGGAAATAATAATAGCGGAAATCGTGAAACTTACCATCTACGGTCACACTGTCCGGTGGTCTTGTCAATGCAAAACTATCTACGTCATCCGTAAGATTTTTGGGTGTTCCATTTGGATCCAGGTGAAAATGCTGCCATCGTTGTTCGCCCACTTTACGGCTGAAACCAAAACTGAGGTTGGTTTGGCCCTGACCAAGCACCCACGGACCACCTGCATAAGCATTGCCTGGTTGAAAAAGCACTTCAATCATTATGAGGAGAACGAAAATGATTTGATAGGGTGTATTTTTTATTTCTTTCATTTGATGACATGGATTAGAAATTTATAACTCGTAGCGGCGAAAACGGATTTTAAAATTGGATTTTAAAACTCGTGAAAAAATCTTTTTTTTTCAAATCATTTTCAGCAGCAAAAGGAAAAAGTTGAACCGATTGATATTCTTTGATAACAAATTTTAACGTTGCTACAAATAGAAACCAATCCTTTTCAAAGAACTGTTAACATGAGTTTAATAATTATGAATGAAATGTTAATCAGGCAGGAATGGATACAAGAAGGCTAAACTCAAAAAAATACAACCTCACCATTTAAATTTAAATATTACGTCATCAATCAAAAAATAAGGAATGGGTGAAAGCAATCATAAACTTATTTGAAAGATAATTATCTTCGATTGTATTAACACAAAATATCCGACACATGAAGCTAACAGATCAGATAGCAAAAAACTTCAGAGACGTTTTTTACGGTGGTAACTGGACGTGGGTTAACCTGAAAGAAACACTCACAGATGTAACCTGGCAGCAAGCTATTGAGAAGGTTTATGACCTCAACACGATCGCGATGCTGGTTTACCATATGAACTATTATGTAAGAGTAAGCACAAAAGTTTTAGAGGGTGGTCCTCTTGACGGAAAAGATAAAGACAGCTTTGACCTTCCGCAGATTCGTTCTCAGCAGGATTGGGAAACATTGCTTGACAACATGTGGAAAGATGTCGCAAATTTTGCCACCCTGATTGAACAGTTGCCGGAGCAAAAGCTTTGGGAAACTTTTGTCGACGAGAAATACGGTAACTATTACAGGAACATCCATGGAATTATTGAGCATGTTCATTATCATTTGGGACAGATTGTGGTAATCAAAAAAATTCTATTACAAAAGAATGAAGAGGATGAGCTTAAATCTGATTAAGATCAAAGCATTTTCTGAAGAAGCATTCATTAAAATAAAGTTGCATAAAAATGACTGTACTGCATAAACAGCCAACATTTTATTTTCCAACATTAATCAGGCAAATCTTAAAGCAACTTTATGGCAAAAAATAAAACAGTTGAAACCAAGGCAAGCGTTGCCGGTTTTTTGTCGAAAATAAAGGATGCAAAAAGACGGCAAGACTGTTCGGCAATAATTGACCTGCTTACCAAACAAACAGGACTCGATCCCAAAATGTGGGGAACAAGCATTGTAGGATTTGGAAGCTACCATTATAAATATGAAAGTGGCCGCGAAGGAGATGCGCCGCTTGTAGCTATTGCATCAAGAGCGAATGCAATTGTCTTTTATCTTTCTGCCAATTTTGAAAAAAGAATTGAATTGTTAGAAAAATTCGGAAAACATAAAGCTTCCAAGGGCTGCGTCTATATTCAAAAACTGGAAGACATTGATACAGCCATATTGGCGAGGATGGTCAAAAATCACATGGCGCATATTAAAAAGTTATATCCGGGTTAGCATTGAGAAGAATAATTATAACAGCTTAGTACTTTGATAGTAATATTGGGCAGGCACAAGTTTTCCTTGCCTCAAGGCTTTACTAAGACTTGCGCCAGTCGAGAGACAAAGTGAAAAGCGCTAAAAGATAGAAGTAACTTTTAAACTATTTTCGATTGTGGTAGTTTGCAAAAAAAGCGCTCCCGATTCGAGAGCGCTTGCAGTCCATCTGCGCTAAGGCTTCGATGAATCAATCTTAAGTCTTCAAGTCTTACATCTTACGTCTTTTCAATTGCGTCTTACTTTTGAATCACCATCTGCTTCGTATCAATCACTTTTCCATCCACATACAAAGTGTACGAGTACGTTCCGCTTGAAAGAATTCCTGCATCAATACTCAAATGATCTTCATTACACGAAACCGGAATCACACTTACCACTTCACCCAAAGCAATATTGGTAATCATGATAGAGGCATCATGACAGTTTTTTGGAATGCGGAAAGGGATGAGTGTTGAGTTGTCGAATGGGTTGGGGATGTTTTGGCCTAAGATTGTTTCGGGTTTTGAGTCCAGGGTTTTTAGTTCAGCGAAACCGCTGTTCATTGATGATTGACTTGAAATCATTTCTGATTTAATATTTGCAATCTCGATTTTAAGGTTCTCATTTTCTTTCTTCAGATTTTCAAGTTCTGAATTTTGCCTTACGTCTTCCGTCTTAAGTCTTAAGTCTTCATCAGCAAGCGCTTGTATTCCCAAAAACAAAACGCCTGTTTTATCCATAGATGAAATCGAACTGTCATCACCCACTTCAAACAGTTTATGAAATTCCTGTGCCATGGGACCAATGTGATATTCATCTCTTGTTCCGGTGTACATCCATTTTGAAATTTTCAGTTGTTGAATTTTTTCGAGAAATAAATTCTTATCAAGCTCGGTGATGTTTTCTTTTTTGCTTGCGTCAGAAATATCTGTCCATACACCGCCCACTGTGAGGTAAGCTCCATTTCCATTGGTTGCTCCTGTTCCTACTTTAATTGCTCTTGTAGATGGCGAAACACCGAAACCCCAACCAATCACTGATGAATTTCCGAACCTCATATTATTGGAAACACTAACCACAGCGCCATTGCCAATTGCAGTACTATTGATGAGGCCGGTAGCAGCTACATCAGCATCGTATCCTAAAGCGGTGTTATAAGATCCACCGGTGTTGTTACTAAGAGCGCTATAACCATTAGCGGTGTTATTAGATCCAGTGGTGTTGTCATAAAGGGCGTTATAACCATTAGCAGTATTATTAGATCCAGTGGTGTTGAAAAAAAGGGCAGCATAGCCGATTGCAATGTTGGAATTTCCGTCAGTGTTGGAATAAAGAGCACCATAGCCGATTGCAGTGTTGTAATCTGCAGAAGTGTTGTGATAAAGCGCTGATACACCATTAGCAGTATTGGAATTTCCAGAAGTGTTGTTATGAAGCGCTGAAATACCATTAGCGGTGTTATAAGCTCCAGTGGTGTTGGAATAAAGGGCAGCACTACCATTGGCAGTGTTGGATAATCCAGTGGTATTGGAATAAAGGGCTTCATCCCCGATGGCGGTATTGTCATTTCCAATGGTGTTGGAATAAAGGGCTTCATTACCATTGGCCGTGTTATCCTTTCCAGTTGTATTGGAATAAAGAGCATAAGCGCCGATTGCGGAGTTGTTATATCCGGTTGTATTCGAATAAAGCGTTCGATGACCATTGGCGGTGTTGGAATCTCCCGTTTTATTGGAATAAAGTGCTGCATTGCCATTGGCAGTGTTGGCAAACCCGGTGGTGTTCCCAAAAAGGGCGCTATTTCCATTTGCGGTGTTGGAATTTCCAGTGGTGTTGGAATGAAGTGCCTTCCAACCGATTGCTACATTTGCTGATGCGTCATTAGCAGCAAGGGCGCCAAATCCGATGGCAACATTATTAGAGTTGATCGTATTTGTGCTGAGTGCAGAATCACCAATTGCCACATTCCCGGTTCCTTCTGTATTCGATCTTAAAGATTGAACGCCTATTGCGATGTTTGAATTTCCGGTAGTGTTGTACGCCAAACTCTGATAACCGACAGCTACATTGTACTTGCCAATTGTATTCCAATACATGGCTTCATATCCGAAGGCATGATTTTGACTGCCATCAGTATTGTGGTACATTGCATAAGGACCCGTAGCCAGATTGAAATTGCCCTGGTTATTTGAAAACAAAGCATGATTCCCAACGCCCGTATTATCACTTCCGGTGGTATTTTTAAATAAAGCATTATTTCCTGCAGCAGTATTTGAAGTGCCGGTGCTATTGACTATTCCTGCACTTTGGCCAACAAACACATTGTCTGAAGTATTTGCAATAAAGGGTTCACCATCTAAATAGAAGGTGCCTGCTGCATACAGATCTTTCCAGCTAAACGACAGACTGCCAAGATCTAAAGCGTTGGGTGATGCCGGCAAGAGCGCAACATTTACTGCAGTAGGTGCTGTAAGATTACCGAGTGTTTTGTTGGCGCCGCCTTTGGGAGTTACTGCTGACCAACTGCTTCCATCATAATAATAAAATCCGGGTGTGCTGTTGGTTTGGAAAATAAGTAACCCAAGTGCAGGAGCCACAATTCCATCGCGTTGATTTTTTGTCATTCGGGGAACAAGCACTCCTTGTGTTGTGCTTGTTACATCAAGCAATGACGATGCATTGGGTGTAAGTGTTCCAATACCTGCTGCACCGTTTGGCGGAAAAATATTTGTTTGAGAAAAAGATAGGTGTGTTATAAAAAGAAAACTTAAAACAAAAAATAGCTTTACTGAATTTGAAAATGTTTTCATGGTTAGTTTTTTGGTTGAAAAAAATGAATATCACAATGTAAAATAATTCTCATGCGTGAAGACACATAAAACACGCTCTCGCCTCGAGAGCGTGTTTAGTTTTTAGTTTTTAGTCTTGGATCATATGTCCTGCCTCGCAGGAGTTTTTCTCCAATCTATTGCTGCAAAATGACCTGAGTTGTATAAGTCCTTTGCGTTGTAGTTAACCTTACAAAATAGATTCCGTCAGGCGTTTGATTGTTGAAAGTGATTTCCTTTGGAAATTGTCCGTATCCGGAAGTGGTTTTTTCAAATAGCATCTGCTGCCCAAGTGCATTCAGCACTTCAATGGTTGCTGTTTCATTTTCATCATTTGTAAAACGGACAGTAAATTTTCCGTTTGAAGGATTGGGATAAATGCTGATTCCATCTGTGCTTTGTTTTTCACCTGATAATTTACAGGACTTGGTTACCGTCACCTGCGGTGATGTTTTGGTACAACCATTGTTTTTAGTTACCACAACTTTATAACCTGCTGCAGTGGTGGCAGTAAAGTTCTGATTGGTTGCACCATTGATTTTGCTGCCGTTTTTCTTCCATTGATAAGAAAGGTTGGTGCCGGCATTGGCCTGAAGCACTACTGAACCTGTTGCACAAATATCGAGATTGCTCAAAGGTGTGATGATTGCATCGGGCTTGCTCAATGTCTTGAGTGTGCTTGTTGCAGAAGTGGAACTGCAGTTGAAAGCGTTACTCATCGTAACTGAATAATCACCCTTAACTCCGGTAGTATATGTTGCTGCTGTTGCATTATTGATATTCGCGCCATCCTTTTTCCATTGGTAGGAAATACCGATTCCCGCTGTTGCTGTAAAGATTACATCTGTGCCTTTGCATACTTCCACAATACCTGTTGGAGAAATAACTGCTACCGGATTGTTTTCATCAACTTGTCCGTTGCAGTTGTCATCAACCGTATTGCAAATATCTGTTGCATTTGGATTGATCAATGAATTGGCATCATTGCAATCGGTGTTATCGCTTACAAAACCTGTTGGAGCTGAACAGGCAGTAACGCTGTTCAATAAAAATCCAAATCCATCATTGTCTGTATCCGCATAGAAAACCGGTGCAGGAGAAAATTCTGCTTTTATAGAATGATTTGCTGCAACATTGCTGAAGGTAAAAGTTGAAAGAGGTCCTTGTGAAATCCCGTCAACCAATACATCACTGATGCAAAAGCCGGATTGCGGATAAATAGTAAACGTTGGTGCTGCGCCACCATAAGCTAAAACATTTCCGGCAGGATTGATGGAACCGTTTACCGTTGCAGTTGCATCAATGGTAAAAGGTGCAGGAATTTTCCATAACTCATTTCCATTGATTGGATCACTTCCGGATATCAGTACCGCACCATTCAAATAGGTAATCAAGTCAAAAGAGTAAGCGCTGAAAAACGGATCATTTCCTGTTACAAGTTCAGTCCCGGCTGTTGTACCATTTGTTTTCCATAAGCTTCCGCCGTTTGAATATTCATAAGTTTCAAAAAACATTACATCATTTATGCTTGCAATACAATACGGATAGGAACCTCCCGGGCCGGGATTAATATCCTTTAAAAGAGACAATACTTCATTTGTATCAATCACATAAGGCTCACTTCCCGGGTAAGAAGGGGTTGCACTAAAGATCAATGATCCTTTTAACTCACCCATAAATGCAACATTGGAAGAACCAACTCCCTCTTCAATATCTGCGAATAGCAACGTGCCTGCCGTAGTACCGTCTGTTCTCCATAATTCATAGCCATGAACCTGGTCATTGGCATTAAAATACACGAATCCATTCCTGGTGGCAAGAAAATACGGGAAACCGGTGGCGGCTCCCGGATTGATGTCTTTTACTAAAACTGTTCCAGCGGAAGTTCCATCTGTTTTCCATAATTCTGTTCCGGTAACTGCACTGGTTGCCCTGAGTAATTGTGTTCCATTCAACGAGGTTAAAAATGCCGGAGAAGAGTTGGCGGTTCCGGGATTGATATCTTTTACTAAAACAGTGCCTGCTGATGTGCCATCCGTTTTCCATAATTCTGTTCCATTCACCGCATCTGTAGCACTAAATAAAATTGTTCCATTCAGGTCTTTTAAGAATGCGGGATCAGCACTTGATGTTCCTGTAAAAATATCCCGTAACAAAACAGTGCCCCCTGTTGTGCCATCTGTTTTCCATAATTCTGTTCCATTACCTGAACTAGTTGCGCTCAAAAGCAATAGTCCATTTACGCTGCCAATTAAGTATGGATTTGAGCTGCCTCCGAAAAATGCAGTATTGATATCCTTTACTAAAACAGTTCCGGCTGTGGTGCCGTCTGTTTTCCATAATTCCGTTTGATGAAAAGCATCTTTTGCTTTAAAAATTACAATGCCGTTGAGTTTGGATATTATTACCGGATCTGAACCGGTAGCACCTGCATAAATATCTTTTACCAAAACAGTTCCGGCTGTGGTGCCGTCTGTCTTCCACAATTCTGTTCCGTTAACAGGATCTGTTGCTCCTATAAGAACAACGCCATTTAAGTCTGCAATAAAATAAGGAGATGAGCCCGGGGATCCATGGTTAATATCTTTTACCAAAACAGTTCCTGCTGTTGTACCATCTGTTTTCCATAATTCTTTTCCATTGTTTGGATCATTTGCTGAAATAAGAATGGTTCCATTCAGGTTGGCTAAGAAATGTGGAGTTAAACTTTCGGTTCCCGGAGAAATATATTTCACCAATTCCGCTACTTGTGCAGACAACGACATGGTTGTCCAGCTTAATAAAATTGTGAAGGTGAATTGTTTCATTCTAAAAAGTGATTTCATAGTTGTGGTTTTTAAAGTTTTGAATGTGAATGTTGGCTTTGCTGTTTTCCGAAATCGAAATGGATGTTGAATGCTATCCGAAAAAATAGTTTGCAAAAGTAGGATGTGAGTAAGAGCAAGTAAACTCCCAATTCATGGGACAGGCTGAAAAGCGCTGAAAAGTGGGAATATGCGGATGTAAATAAAAAAGCGCTCCCGATTGGAGAGCGCTCGCAGTTTGCAGTTTTTAGATTTTCAGTTTTTAGTCTTACACCTCACATTTTATTTCATACATCTTACGTCTTACATCTCACTATTCATCGGCACGTCAACTTCCAATCTCCGAGTCAACAAAATATATATCAATCTCTCCCTTGTTCTTCGCCTGAATTTTTCCACGATAAGTGCAGTGAAATTTATCTTTGATCAACTCATAAGTGGCGCCGCTGATATTTACTTTACCGATTTCGCCGGAAGATTCCATGCACGAAGCGGTGTTCACCGTATCGCCCCAGATTTCATAGGCGAATTTTTTGATCCCTACAATTCCTGCTACAAGAGCACCGGAATGAATGCCCAATCGCAAATCAAAAAAAGTATTCCCTTCTTTTTCCCTTTCCCTTTTGTTGCGCGCAATAAATTCCTGTATGTCTAATCCTGCTCTTACCACATCTTCAGAATGTGTTTTATTTGAAACAGGCAAACCTCCTGCACACATGTAGGAATCACCAGCGACAATTTGGTAGGCGCCCCTGAAGAAACCTCACTATCTCCACTGCCATTTTTCTTTACCTTTGCCCGCACTTAAATTCTTCATCCCTAATTAATCCTGATGTCATTTCTGGTTTTGGACAAGGTTGTGAAAAATTATGCCACCACACGGGCAGTTGATGAAGTGAGTTTCTCGGTAGAACCACAAACCATTTTCGGAATGCTCGGCCCCAACGGCGCGGGCAAAACCACCACCATCCGCATTATCACCACCATTCTTACCGCAGATTCCGGAAGCGTGCTCTTTAACGGGCAACCGCTTGCTGAAATTCATTCTGAAAAAATGGGTTACATGCCGGAAGAACGCGGACTCTATAAAAAGATGAAAGTATGGGAGCAGCTTGTTTACCTCGCACAGTTGAAAGGCATGACTGGCCGCGATGCAAAACGCAGCGTGTTTGAATGGATGGAGAAATTCAACATTAAAGACTGGTGGAATAAAAAAGTGGAAGAGCTGTCGAAAGGCATGTCGCAGAAAGTGCAGTTCATTGCTACTGTTATTCATAAACCACAACTCATTATCCTCGATGAACCTTTTTCCGGTCTCGATCCCATCAATTCAAATCTTATAAAAGATGAAATTGAAGAGCTGCGTAAAAACGGCGCTACCATTATCTTCTCCACGCATCGTATGGAACAGGTGGAAGAAATCTGCGAAAACATCATCCTCATCAATAAAGGAAAGATTATACTGAATGGAGGTGTGAGTGATATCCGCCGGCAGTTCAGGAAAAATGAATTCAGCATTCACTACGAAGGAAATGCACCACGACTTTCACCCGAACATTTTGCAGTGATACGCGAAACGGATCATGAACTGGTAGTAAAAACCGACGCACATTTTTCTTCCAACGATTTGCTGCGCGAACTGGTAAATCAACAGGTACATGTGAAATCCTTTAATGAATTGTTGCCTTCCTTAAATGAAATTTTCATCACGCAGGTAGAAGGAATAAGCCATGAATAAAATATTGCTCATTATCCGACGGGAATATCTTACGAGGGTGAAAAAAAGAATTTTTCTCATCACTACACTCCTTGCGCCGCTGAGCATCGGAGTGATTACGTTACTGCCGGTATACCTTGCAAGCCATGGGACACAGGAAGAAAAAATCGCGATCTATGATGAGTCCGGTATTTTTTCTGCACAAATGGAAAACAAAGATCACCTGACTTTCGGCCACATTAATGCAGCCAATGTGCCGTATGATTCTTTGAAGAAGAATTATGCCGCATCAGGATTTTCCGGCATCCTGCGAATCCCCTCTTATTTCACCATTGAGAAGCCTGCCAACATTGAATATTACAGCACCGATCAACTCGGACTCATCACGCACGCCGGCATCGAAGATCAGTTGAATGAAATAATGCGCCGCGAACGGCTCAAGGCCGCCAATATTTCACCGGAGGTTATGGAAGGTTTGAATGCACCGGTGAACCTGGTGCAGGCAGATTTGTCGATGAGCACAGCAGAAACTTCCACTGCGCTGGGCTATGTGATGGGCTTCATGATTTATATTGTGATGATCACTTATGGCATGATGGTGATGCGCGGCGTGATGGAAGAAAAGAACAACCGCATTGCCGAAGTAATTACCTCATCAGTAAAACCATTTCAACTGATGATGGGGAAAATTATTGGCATCGCCCTGGTAGGACTCACACAGTTTATTATATGGATTGTGTTGTCAGGTATCATCATTTCCGTACTGAAAAGTTTTTATGGCGGCGACCTGAGTGACACACAAAATATGGCCGGTATGAATGCGCAGTATCAACAACAAAATATGTCAGGCATGGCCGGCTTCATCACCGACCTTGACAAGTTACCACTTGGATTGATTGCCTTTGGTTTTGTCTTTTTCTTTTTAGGAGGATACCTGTTATATGCTTCCATCTTCGCGGCTATCGGTGCAGCATCCGGCGAAGAAGGTGATCAGTCACTCACATTCATTGCCACCGTACCCATCATTATTTCCATCGTCATCATGATGTCTGTATTGAATCAACCCAACAGCCGGTTAGCAGTTATCTCTTCATTGATTCCATTCTGTTCACCCATAATAATGGTGGGAAGATTACCGTTTGGTCCTCCGGCATGGCAGATTATTTTGTCAGCAGTATTATTGATTGCAGGTTTTGTTTTTATGGTGTGGGTGGCAGGAAAAATTTACCGGACAGGCATTTTGATGTATGGAAAGAAAGTGACGTTGAGGGAGATGATGAAGTGGGTGAGGTATTAATTATGATGAATGATCATGTGCCAATGACTCAACTAAGGAAAAACGACTAACGACTTTTTACTCACTACTTACTACTTTGAAAACTTTCAAATCAACTGCCTTACTGCTACTTATTATCGCAATACTTACCGGTTGCGGAGAGAAGAAACCGAAGCCGGTTAGTAATTCTCCAACTGAAGTACCAGCCAAAACAACTGTCAATTTGGTAGTGCCCGATTTCAATGCTGATTCTGCTTTTACATATGTTGCAAAGCAGGTTTCGTTTGGTCCGCGTATTCCGGGAACAGCAGCACAGGAAAAATGTGCCCAATGGCTGTATACCCAACTGAAATCATATTCATCCAATGTTGTACTGCAGGATGTGAAAGTGGAATTGTACAACGGAAAGAAAGTGCCTTGCAAGAATCTCATCGCTTCGTTCAATCCTGAAATGCAAAAAAGAATTTTGTTGTGCGCGCATTGGGATACACGCCCATGGAGCGATCAGGACAGCCTGGATAAAAAAAGTGCATTTGATGGTGCTGACGATGGAGGAAGTGGTGTGGGAATCTTACTGGAAATTGCACGATTACTCAGTACTCAAAAAACAAATGTTGGAATTGACATTGCTTTATTCGATGTGGAAGATTATGGCCCACCCTACTGGGATCCACTGGCAGATCAAGAGAAACCGACCGCTTATTGCATCGGTACACAACACTGGGCCAACAATCCTCATGTTGGTAATTACCGCGCCTACTTTGGTATTTTGCTCGACATGACAGGCGCCAAAAATGCAACGTTTCCGCAGGAAGGCCTTTCACTTAAGTTTGCACCCTCCGTAGTAAAAAATGTTTGGGACACCGCAAATGATCTGGGCTATGGAAATTATTTCGTTTACAGCAAGACCAATAGTATTACCGATGATCACGCTTTTGTGAATTCAATAAATGGTACGCCCTGCATCGACATCATTAATATGAATAGCACAGGTTTTGCAAAGCACTGGCATACACAACAGGATAATATGTCGATCATCGACAAAGCAACTTTGAAAGCTGTCGGTCAGACATTGTTGCAGGTAATCTTCAAAGAAGCACCGGGAGCATAGGATCGCAAGTCACGGGTCATTTTACATCTTACCTTTTCCCTTCAATTCGGTTGATTATCATCAACTGAATACATCGATTTTCCAAAGAATTTTGCTGCAGCATGTCTTATGTTAAACAATTTCATATTCTTCTATCCGAACATAAATTTTTTCCACTTACGAAATTGACTTAACTTGAATTATCATTTATTCGAACAGCAATGGTTGCAGCAAGCTGTCGCAAAAAACCGGTTAATGCTACTGTGGAGTGGAGCATCAATGTATCATCGTTAGCAAGTGGTGTCTACCTTCTTGAATATAAAAAAGGCGGTGGTTCTGTTATTAAAAAATTCGTGAAAGAGTAACAACTTCCAATTCTCAAATTTCTAAAACCTAAACCCATGAAAAAAGCTACTCTTCTTTTTGCTTCCTGCTTTCTTCACGCATCACTAATTTTTTCTCAATCACCGGTTGTAAGCTGGCAACAATCTTTTGGCGGCAGCAGTGATGACTTTGGGAATGATATACAACTGACTTCGGATGGCGGATTGATCGTTGGTGGTTCAACAAATTCTACTAATGGTGATCTGAAAAAATTAAACCACGGACAGTCTTCTGATTTCTGGATCATGAAGCTCGGTGTGAATCACAAGGTAAAATGGTCTAAAACATATGGAGGATCTGATAATGAAAACCTCTTTTCCATTCAGCAAACAACGGACGGAGGTTACATAGCAGTGGGTTCTTCGGAATCAATTGACGGTGATGTAACGGAGCATGAAGGCACAGGTGTTTATCCTGATCTCTGGATGGTGAAGTTGGATGCTAATGGTGTGATTGAATGGCAAAAATCTATTGGAGAACAGTATGCAGATGTCGCTAATAGTGTTCAGCAAACGGTGGATGGAGGCTATATTGTTGCAGGCTTTACAAACGGCAACTCAGTTTCTGTAGGCCAGTATTGGGTCATAAAGCTGGACGCTTCAGGAAATATTTTGTGGGATAAAACATATGGAGGCACCAACAACGATGTGGCCACTTCAGTGCTGCAAACACAAAATGGTGAATACATTGTTGGAGGTTATTCTTATTCTGACAATGGAGATGTCACTGGTCATCACGGAAGTGGACCATCAAGTGATTGCTGGTTGGTGAAGCTTGATGCTTCTGGAAATTTAATCTGGGAAAAATCACTGGGCGGAAGTAGCAATGACGTAGCCAATGCGATCAGGCAAACCAATGATGGTGCATTTATTTTTGCAGGATATACATTTTCAACGCAGGGAGATGTAACAGGGAACCATGGTGGCGCTGATTATTGGCTGGTTAAAGTTTCCGATGCAGGAGAATTATTATGGCAGCATTGTTATGGCGGAAGCAACAACGATTTTGCCAATGATATTGAGCTGACTGAAGCGGGAGGATATTTAATTACCGGCACCTCACTTTCAAATAATGGTGACGTAACAATTCACTATGGTGCGGAAGATTTTTGGTTGATCGAAACAGATAATAACGGGGATATTATTTGGGAAAATACTTTTGGCGGAACGAATACAGACCATGCATTGGCCTTTTGTTCTTCGCCTGGTGGATCGCAGTATGTGATTGGCTCATCAAAATCTACCAATAATGATGCAGTGGGAAATAATGGATATAACGACTTGTTACTGCTTCAGGTTGGTAATGTTCCGGTAAATACGATCAGTCTTCCGGTTGTATCGGACAATAAACCTTGTTGGGGAGAAGATATTCTATTGGATTTCACAGCTACCGGAACTTTCAATGTTGGGAATGTTTTCACTGCAGAAATAACGAAGAAAGATGTTTTTACAAAGGTGTATAAAATTGGATCCGTAGTTGGAACGGGTTCAGGCGAGCTTACAGCCACCATTCCATTTGATCTTAATAAAGGAGACCATTCTTTACGGATTGTAAGCTCAGATCCACCAATCGTAAGCGATGCACTGATGAATGGCATTTTTTTGAGGTGTCCTGGCATTCCCACTGAGGGAAGGACTACAAGCAACATAACAGCAACCACCGCAAAGATAACGTGGAAACCCAGCGGTGGCTGTCCGATATCTTACAAAGTAAAATGGAGAATCGCCAGTGGAAATAACAGCGATAATAATTTTGCAGACGTAACGGATACTACCTATGTTCTTACAGGATTAACTCCCAATACAACTTATATCTGGCAGGTTGCCACACTTTGTGTCGAAGAACCGGAACTGCTTACAAACTATTCACTCATCAAAGAATTTACAACCAGTCCGCTGCGATTAAATGCAACAGTATGGAGTAATGGATTGGAAATATTTCCAAATCCTGTGCAAAATACTTTGAGCATTAAATCTGAAATAGAAATGAACGCAACTATTGAAGTCAGAAATCTGATAGGAGAAATTTTAATGGTGTCACCGTTGAATGCATCCGAGACTCATTTGGATGTTTCATCCTTTTCCGCGGGATCCTATTTATTACTATTAAAAACAGATACGGAAACAATTGTCAGAAAATTTGTGAAAGAATAATGGCAATTAAATAATTCTCAAAATGAAGTGTTTTTTAAATAGTTTAGTTGATCAAGACAGGTCGTGTTGCAATAAATATTCAATGCAAGAAAACCTTGCTACTTAAGTTTTCAAAAATCAGACGTGAAGAACTTACGCAGCATTTGACATTACTACGCACCAACTTTTATAGCAATGAGTAAAAAAGAAACGCAGGATCTGCTTAAATTTCTCAAACCTTTCGATGCTGAGATAACTGAAATAGTTTTATGGTTGCGGGATTTCGTGTGGGACTTGTATCCAACAGCAAATGAACTTATCTACGACAATTATAATGCGCTTGCTTTTGGATGGTCTCCAACTGATAAGGTAGGACATACCTTTTGCTCCATTGCTGTCGGCCGCACCAGCAGGAATATTCACTTCGGATTTTATTGGGGAAATGAAATAGACGATCCTGAAAAATTATTGATTGGAAATGGTAAGCAATACCGTTACCTGCTGGTAAAAAATGAAAAAGATTTTCCTGAAAATTATCTTAAAAAATTATTGAAAGAAGCATATGCCAATTCACTGGGAAAAGTGAAAGATCCAAAACAACTGAAACAGGGAGTAACCATTGTAAAATCTGTTTCGCCTGTTAAAAGAGCATTGAAAAAGAAATCCACTGGCAAGAAAAAATCAAACTAGTGCTTTCATCTATTACCTGAACTTCCCTTGCCGCGAATGATATCTGCTCATAAAAAATAAAGAAGAAATATCACGCAATAATATTACCGCTTCGTTTTATTTTTTAACCATTCCGTGATATCGAAATAATCAAACTGGTGCCTTTCGAAGCGGTCTTTTTTCAGTGCCGTAAATTTTTTTAATTGCTCAGCAAAAAAATCGGCAGGATTTTTCCGGCGGTGCAATGTTTCCAGCTTCACTGCAAATTCTGATAATTGTTTTTCGGTGCGGCTGATATCTTTCTGCCTTACCATAAACCTCTTTAGTCCTGACACGAGGTAATTCAACACATCAAAGCTTCCGTCATCATAATGCAACACCACCTGGAGTACCCGTGCCAGCACGTTCAAATCATGGTGAATATTTGCCGCTTCATCACGAAGAAGTTGTTCAACCAGTTGAGCAGCTTTCTTCCGATCCTTGAGGTTGAAAGAGGCTGTTGCAAGTGCGAGCAGTGTTTCCATCCGGATGCGGGATTCTATCACATTGCAATACCTGTTAAAAAAAACTTCCTGCTGCTGAATAGAAACAAGCCGTTCCGGCAAAGTGTGTGTATGAATCGCGACACCAATTTCCATTTTAAATGTCCATGAAAAGATTACCATGCGGAATCGTTTTGAAGCAACACGTTTTATCTCATTTGAATCCGGAAGTTCTTTTAAGTGACGGATCATTTTCAGCACCTCATTAAACTGGCCTGTGCGGTAACGCGAAATCAATAATTCATTTAAAGCCCCGAGGTAATTTCCAGGAGCTGCTTCCAGAAAATGACGGTGGAGCTGATAAGCATTGATCTGCTGCGAAAGGTGCACCTCTGCTTTTTCGAAAAGAGAAGTGGCCATATAATACGATGACCAGATATTATGAAACAAGCTTTTCGCGCGAAAACTGATTGCGTTGCGTTCCTGCTTTAAAACCGTTTGCCCCATGATTTTTTAATGGCTGCATTGCCGGCCACCCTTTTAGCATCGCGGTGTTTCTTGAGCAGTATGGAAAGTGAAAGCGCCAGGTAAGCCAGTTCGCCATAGTTATTGAGCTGCGCAATAAATTTTCGCTCATCCTTATTGATCCTTTGCAATTCTTTGCCCATGAGCCGCGGCTCCATCATCACCCGTGCCAGCGTGTATTCCTTGTGCAACACTTCGAGGAGCACTTTCCAGTCTTCAAATTTCAAAGCCAGTTCCCGGGCACGGCTAAGGGTAGCACCACTTTCATGGTACAACGCTTTTTCATTTAAGATGGCAGCATCCATCATCAGCTCTTTAAGCCGGAAATCAACCGACCTGCTTTCATGAAAATTGCGCAGTGTTTTTAACAGGAAATGATACAGTTGCACCTTGATAACAGATAAGTGCCTGATAAATGATGCTTCCTTCAGTTGTAATTTCAGTTCTGACTCATTATAAACTTCCTGCTGATCGATACACTTAAACAGTTTTACAAATGATGTTGAATCCCGCTGTGAAGCGGCGGTGATCGTAAAATAACGCTTCTCGCTTTGTGTAAGCGAATGGATGAGCCTGTAAAGCGACTGGGATTGGTTCGCCATAAATGGTGATGTGTTTTTCGCTTTTTTTTAGCGGCTATCGTGAAGCATGATTGGAAGAAAGGCAAGAGCTTCCCTGATCAGGAAATATAGTGATTCAACACCATTAAAGATTTAAATACCTTTTTTGAGATGCTATCATAAATTTCTTTGAAACTTAATCTTCAGGCAATTTGCGATTGTATAATCCGCTATTCCATAATAGTTACAGTATGTTACCATGAATAAAAAAACCTGGTTATAATTGAGAAACTCAAATTGTTATTGGCTCATAATTTAATTTACATAATAGTTCAGGTTAATGAAGATACCGACCCAACTAGATGTAACTTTAAAAGTTAAACCATAAAATGAATACTATGAAAACAAAACTATTACTATCCATTTGTACAGTGCTCTTATTTGTGAATGCACAAACAGGCAATGCTCAAAACACCACCACCATTACCATTTCTTTTGATGAATGCAAAACAGGCATGGAACGAAGTGGTGCTGTATCCATCCCTGCTCCGGATGTGCCCGATTATGCTGCCTACACCTGGACCTGCGGCGGCACCCTTTGTATTGGCCGAACATTAATGGGTGTTGATTTAAGTGCTATTCCTGCCGGATCCACCATCATTGATGCACGCCTTTCTTTATACGCTGATCCGCAATGCACGTATTTGGGTTACTATGGTGAACCCACTTACGGTTCCCTTTAATCGTGGTATTGTAAGGAGAATCACCAGCGACTGGGATCCTGCAACAGTTACCTGGAATAACAAACCTTCCGTAACCAATATGCACCAGTTGAAACTCCACAGCAGCAACAGCCTTACACAGGATTATGAAAACCAGGATGTTACTCACCTGGTGCAGGATATGATCGATTATCCATCTTATGGTATTCTGATTAAGATGAATGATGAGGTCAACTATTACAAGAGTCTGATCCTGGGTTCCTGCCTTAATGCTGTGGAATCACTACGACCCAAACTCGTAGTTACTTATTCTACAAATGCTAGCATTGAGAAAAAGAATTTGACCACAGGAACACAACCGGAAGTGGAGACTTATCCCAATCCTGCTTCAGATCTGCTCACTTTTGAATTCACAGATTTCAGTGTGCAGGATCAGATTCAAATTTCAGTTTACAGCATTACAGGTCAATTACTGCGGAGTGAAACTACAACGTCCTCAAACAGCTATGTGATGGATATTGCGTCTTTGAACAACGGCATCTATTTCTTTAAAGCAGAAAGCAAAAACAGCCATAACAGCTATTCCGGAAAGTTTATGAAGCAATAAATTAACGTATCAGCAAAGCGCCATGTCCTCAGTTTAAATCTGAAGACATGGCGTTTTGATTTGTTGGTTTCCTGACCTGAATTTATGAAGCAGGAAACAATTCCGAAATATGTCTGATCAACTCCGGAAAATAATTACCGAAATCCGTTTCCACTTCCTCATAATGAGTCCGCAAATCCCAGGTCGCATTTTCAATGCCCGGATTATTTTTAATTCTTCGCGACATGCCTGTTAATGACCGCTGAATGCCTTCGAGATGACCATAGTTCAACAACCAGTTTTCTTTTTGCATATAAGGAAACATATGTTGATACCGCTCCGGCATTGCATCATAATACTTTTCAAATACCTTATAGGAATATTCCGTAAAAAAAAGGAGCGGCATAGAAGAATAGTGCTGCCAGTTTTTTGCAAGAAAATGATCATAAAATAAATCAATCAGTACAGATGAATAGAGTCCATACTTTTCGCGGAAAAAACTTTTGCTGTGCTTGACTATTTCATGTGTGTCGGTAAAAGTATCGATGGCGCGGTGCATCACGATACCCTTCGAAATCTCCGGCTCAAAATCCAGGTATTTTTTTCCTTTCACACCGTCTGCAATAAAATTTCCCACCATCATTTTTTCTGAATGCTGAGAAAGATATAAGTGAGCGAGGTGGTTCATAAAAAAGCAAAACTAAACGTAAATCCTTAAGTGATGTGCAATGTAGTACGAATCAGTGTTCGACAAATTTCCTTGTAGACCCGTGCTTTCGTAGCAATAAATTCAGAAATGATTAGCTACAGATGCATGGAAAAGCACGGAGGAAGAAACACCACCTGATTTTTTCCCCAGACATCCGCATTCATTCTCCATGCAGAACCTCAAAATCATCTGGCGTCGCCTGCCGATGGCAACCTGAAATCCTGCCCGTTGAAATTTTCTTCCGGCATCTGAATCACGATAAATTCATGTTTCGCTTCCCTGTGACAACTGTTGCATTTCTCAATTAAAGCATGATAAACAGGAATAAAACGGGAAGTATCATTTTGAAGCAACACACTGTCAACAGCTTTCAAACCGGGTTCCAGTAGTTGATGCAATAATGCGGAAATATCAATGCCTTCCTCCACAATTGATTTATCAGACAACTCCTGATATGCTTCTTCCACTTCATCCAGATAGAATTGTGCAAGCGGGCCATTCTTATGCTGAAGCGACAATCCGAGTTTCAAAGTGTAATACTGAATGTCGCGCATGTGCTCACCGAGATGAATGTCCGCTGCCGTAAATGCTTCCTGATTTTGAGTGGACTGTTCTTTTTCATTTTGGGAAGTACAGGAAATAACCATTGCACCGACTGCCATCGCGAAAACAAAACTGCCAGCTATTCTTTTCATTTGATTTACGTTAACACTTTTGTGCAATTTAGCCGACATCCGCAACATCAAAAAAGAATTTAAAATTGAACCAAACCACTTCCATATTGTGTTACGTACATTCTTCAAAATAATTTTTAGAAAATCATGAAAAACTCAATATTAGTTTTGCTCGCATTCGGATTTCTCTCACTGAGTGCCTGTGCGCAAAATCAAACCAAACCTGAATCCACTTCAAAAACAACTTTTCCCGTTATGAAAACAGATGCAGAATGGAAACAAATACTGACGCCTGAACAGTTTAACATCCTTCGCGAAAAAGGCACCGAAAGAGCTTTTACCGGTGCTTACTACGACAATCATGAAAAGGGAACTTATTACTGTGCTGCTTGTCACCAGGCACTTTTCAGTTCAGAAACAAAATTCGAATCAGGAACCGGATGGCCCAGTTTCTGGCAACCGGTCAGCAAAACTGCTGTCGCCGTCGGACATGACAACAGCTATGGAATGGAGCGCGATGAAGTATTATGCAGCAATTGCGGCGGCCACCTTGGTCACGTGTTTGATGATGGACCAAAGCCAACGGGATTGCGGTATTGTATGAATTCCGGTGCGATGAAGTTTGAGAAGAGTGGAGAGTAGGTAGTAGTGAGTCAAAGTCATTAGTCCTTAGTCCTTAGTCCTTAGTCCTTAGTCCTTAGTCGTTAGTCGTTAGAAGGTCATGAGTTATTGAGTCATTTGTGCATTAAGTCATTGGTACTCCTGATAATCGGTACATAAGATCATTGCCGTATACGCAATTCAAATCATCGGCACATCAATTTTCCAAACTTCCTGCCTCAAGTCCTATATTTGCCCCGTTTTTGAAAACCTCGGTGCCCATTGTTGATGTAATCATTCCGGCCTTTAACGAGCAGGAATCCATTGGTATGGTGATCGCGGGCATCGATAAACAACTGGTGCGGGAAATTGTAGTGGCAGATAATAATTCAACTGATCGAACAAGCGTAAATGCAACCAATGCAGGGGCAACGGTTTTATTGGAAAAGCGCAAAGGTTACGGAGCTGCCTGCCTGAAAGGAATGAGTTATCTCCAAAATAAATCCGTACCACCCGATATTGTGATTTTCATTGATGGTGATTATTCTGATTTTCCGGAGGAGATGAGCCAACTGATTGAACCTATCGTAAAAAATGATATCGACTTCGTAATTGGCTCACGCGCCTTGGGTAACAGGGAACGCGGTGCCATGCAGCCCCAGCAGGTTTTCGGAAACTGGCTGGCAACACGCCTGTTGTATTTATTTTATGGCGTGCGCTTTACAGATCTTGGTCCGTTCAGAGCAATAAAATGGGAGGAATTACAGTCATTGGGCATGGTCGATAAAAATTATGGGTGGACAGTAGAAATGCAATTGAAAGCTGCAAAAAATAAACTTATTTGCACGGAAATTCCTGTGAGCTACAGAAGACGCATTGGAATTTCTAAAGTGTCAGGCACAGTAAAAGGAACCATATTGGCGGGTTACAAAATCATAACAACTATCTTTAAATATCTCTGAAATGGAATCCGTGGCAATTATTATTGTGATCATTTATGCGCTTTCGCTTTTCTGCATTTTCCTTTACAGTCTTATTCAGTTAAGTCTTCTGATAAGCTATCTCCGTAATAAACGCGCTGCACAAAAAAACGGCGCTGAAGAAACAGTATCACTTATTTCATTTCCCTGGTTACTGTTCAGTTACCGGTTTACAATGAGTTGTATGTTGTTGAACGATTGATGGAAGCAATTTCGAAATTCGATTATCCGAAAGACAAATTACAGATTCAGGTGCTTGATGATTCCACTGATGAAACATCAGATCTTATCAGGAAAAAAACTTACGAACTGCAAACACTCGGATTTGATGTGCAACACATTCAACGCGAAGTACGCAAAGGATTCAAAGCAGGTGCACTTGCGCATGCATTGGATAGCGCAACCGGAAAATACATTGCCATTTTTGATGCTGACTTTGTGCCGCAACCGGATTTCCTGCTAAGAACGTTGCCTGAATTTAAAAATGAAAAAGTGGGCATGGTGCAAACTCGCTGGCAGCACCTGAATAAAAATCATTCTCTCATCACGCGCTTGCAGGCATTTGGATTGGATGCACATTTCACGATAGAACAAACCGGTAGAAATGTTGCTGGTCACTTCATCAACTTCAACGGCACTGCAGGCATCTGGCGGAAAAAGTGCATTGATGATGCCGGCGGCTGGCAATCAGATACGCTGACAGAAGACCTTGATCTCAGCTACCGTGCGCAGTTGCGTGGTTGGAATTTTGTTTACAAAGAAGATATCGGAACACCTGCAGAATTACCGGTTGCTATGAATGCATTAAAGAATCAGCAATTCCGGTGGAACAAAGGAGCAGCGGAATGTGTGCGCAAAAATCTGATTCTGTTTTGAGAAAAAGCGGCGTGAGCTTTTCCACCAAGTTGCACGCGGCATTTCACCTGATGAATTCTACTATTTTTATTTTCATCATGACAACCGCGATATTGAGCATTCCAATGCTTTTCATCAAGCATCAATTAGACCAATTCAGCAACCTGTTTTTATACGCTTCCTTTTTCTCATCAGTTTGTTGATTCTTGGATGTTTCTATTTTTTCTCCGAAGCGCAAGGGGATAAAAAATTTCCGCGCAACCTTGCCAAATTCCTTCTGATTTTTCCACTCTTCTTATCCGTTAGCATGGGACTTGCCTTACACAATGCAGTTGCGGTGCTGCAGGGTTATTTTGGGATGAAGAGTGCTTTCATGCGAACGCCCAAGTTCAACGTGCCAAGCGGACAACAGGATTGGAAACAAAACCGTTACCTGGAAAAAACAACCAACTGGATCACAGTTTCGGAAGGTGTGCTTGCATTATATTTTATTTCAGGGATCGTGTTTGCCTTTTTATTGAAAGATTACGGATTGCTTCCCTTTCACGTATTGCTCTCCTTTGGATTCGGATTTGTCAGCTTCTATTCTTTCGCGCATTCTAAGCCATTACGATCAAAGTCTCCTACGTTTCGCTGGCGGTTTAAAATGGCCAGAAACTGAGGATTGCATGGCTAAGTGGTTTAATAGCTAAGTTCAAAAGCTCGGGAACAGCCTATTCTGACAGGTAATAGTTATTGGTCATTAGCCATTAAATCATCGGCTCATCAGCACGTTAATTTCATTGGCACATCAATTCATCACCTAATAAAAACGCTGCCACGTTAAGCCATTGACACATCGGCACATCAAAACCATTGGCACATCCTGCTGCACTTCATAGCTCCAACTTCCCCTATCTTCGGAAAAAGTTCTTGTCGTGATTTTCAGAAAAGGTCAATTTGAACCCGTCCGCCACCTGCTGCCATTAAATGCATTTACCTGGGGCATGCTGTTGCTTTCTTTGTGCTGTTATCTTTTTAATGGCTATGGTTTATCGCGCGAACAATTCACTTTGCATTTTACCTGTTACCTGTTGCTTTTCGCTGCCTATCTGCAATTACTAAAAAGAAATGAGCACTCGCAGCATGATCAGCCCGGATTTAAAAACACCGAAGGACTAAGTGCAGAAAGCACAAGTCTGTTATTAAACCGCAAATCAGATTTACAAATGCTACTTGCTGCAGCAATTGTTTTTCGTTTGGTGTTTCTTTTTTCAATGCCTTCCTTGTCCGACGATTATTTCCGGTTTTGCGTGGGATGGATTTATGTGGACGCACGGTGAAAATCCCTTCACTATCATTCCATCAGCTTATTTACAGGAAAGCGGGCCTCAGCCGGATTATTTGATGGAGTTATTCAATGGCATGAATTCTCCGAAGTACTATACCGTCTATCCACCCGTCTGTCAGTTTATTTTCGGCATCAGCGCCCAATTGTTTCCATCCAATTTATCGGGAACGGTAATCGTGATGCGAACCTTCTGCATTGCTGCCGAAACAGGAACGATCATTTTGCTGTTAAAAATTCTTGCACATTTTAATTTACCAAGAAGAAATGTTTTGCTCTATGCATTAAATCCATTGGTAATTATGGAAGGCAGTGGCAACCTGCACTTCGAGGTCATTATGATCTTTTTTTTAGTGCTGGCTATTTATTTACTGATTCAGGCAACTCATTACATAAAACCTGTTGAAGAACCCTTTTCCTTTTTTCACCCAAACAAACATCTCTGATTACAAACGAACAATCAAAAAACAAAGCGTATCAGCAATCTCGGATAACCAGACGCAAGATGATTTATTCAGCACTCAGTTTTTCCGCCGCCATTTCAGTAAAACTTATTCCATTGTTGTTTCTTTCGTTTCTCATCAGGCGCCTGAAATGGAAACATAGTTTGCTCTATTTCTTCATAACCGGATTTTTTTTCCTGTTGCTCTTAATTCCTTTCCTGAATCAGCAACTGCTCACACAATGGGGCAGCAGTCTGCAATTGTATTTTCAGCATTTCGAATTCAATGCGAGCATTTTTTATGTGGTAAGGTGGATTGGTTTTCAATTCGTACACTATGATATTGTCCGGCAGGCCGGTCCGTGGTTGGCAGTCATTACATTTATTTCTATTTTATTTTTCGCAGTAAAAGAAAAAGAAAATTCGTGGAAATTTTTCTTTCACGCAATACAATGGTCACTCACAATTTATTTGCTGCTGGCAACCACCGTGCATCCATGGTACATCATTCCTTTGGTGATGTGTTCAGTAGTTACGGGTTATAAATATCCGCTGGTATGGTCATTATTTATTGCGCTGAGTTATGCTACTTATCAAACAATTCCTTACCAGGAAAATCTGGCATTGGTTGCAATTGAATATGCAGCGGTAATTGTGGTTTTAATTTTTGAATTGAACATTTTCAGAAAGAAAAAACAACTACTGTTTCCTCCTTCACATTAAACGCAAAAGTCAGGAAATAATAAAGACGGACAGCTATATATTATTGTATAATTGTTCACCTCATTGGCACATCGGCTCATCAAAGCGACATAAAGATCGTGCTACTACAAAAACCGATCTCCTTTATTCCGTTTTATATCAGCTACAATTTGCTTGATCTCCTGTTCCTGATCCTTACGGCAAATCAGCAGCACTTCTTCTGTATCAACGATTATATAATCTTCCAATCCCTGCAATACCACCATCTTTTTTTCAGGCACCATCACCATGCAATTGGTAGCATCGTAGATCATCACATTCTTTCCGGATACGGCATTGCCGAGATAATCTTTTGCATATTGCTCGTATAATGAAGCCCAGGTTCCAAGATCACTCCACCCAAACTGTGCAGGTATCACGCACACATTTTTTGCCTTCTCCATAATCGCCGTATCGATGCTCACATTCGGACACATTGAAAAAGCTTTGGCAACAAATTCCTTCTCGCCCGGCGTATTGTAAACTTTTTTGATTTCCTTGAATACATCATTCACTTCAGGCAAATAATGGTGATAGGCATTCATCAGTGTTCTTACATTGGAAATAAAAATGCCTGCATTCCATAAGAAATCACCGCTGCGGTAAAAAGTGGTGGCAATATCAAGTGGTGGTTTTTCTACAAATGTTTTTACTTTAAACACTCCATCTTCCTCCATGTCTTCTATGTATTGAATGTAACCGTATCCGGTATCCGGCCTGGTGGGACGAATACCCAATGTTACAATGATATCGCGCTTCTGCACCACTTTCAAAGCTTTCTGAACCGCTTTGTCATATTGGTCTTCGCGCAAAATCATGTGGTCACTCGGCGTGATGATGAAGGAAGCGTTGGTATCAATGGATAGTATTTTATGACCAGCATAAGCAATACATGGCGCCGTATTTTTCCGCGCAGGTTCCAACAACAGGTTTTCGTCATGGAGATCCGGAAGTTGCTTCGTTGCAATGTCGCGGTAGGATTCGTTGGTGATCACAAAAATCTTATCCGGTGCAAAACTCCGCAGCAATCGTTCATACGTCATCTGCATCATTGATTTGCCCGTTCCGAGAATGTCCAGAAACTGCTTCGGCATGCGACTCTTGCTCACGGGCCAAAAGCGACTGCCTATGCCGCCTGCCAACATCACTGCGTATTCGTGCTTTTTCATAAAGTGCTAAAGATAGGATTCGCGATTAACTATGAAGCATGGGATTTGAATTGATGAGATAATGTGCCAATGAAATTAATGCGCCGATGTGCCGATGTTTTAATGACCAGATACTTTATGACTCAATGACTAATGACTATCTATAGACTAAAGACTAAAGACTAAGGACTAAGGACTCACGACTTTCTCACTACTCACTACTCCATCACACCAATCCTTCCTTCAACAAATCATGCACATGCACCATCCCTAAATATTGACTTTTATCTTTCACAATCACCTGTGTTATTTTATGACTGCGCATCAGGTCGAGTGCATTGATAGCGAGTTCGTCCTTTTTAATGGTAAGTGGATTTTTGCCCATGATATCTTTCGCTTTCAGCAGATCCATGGATGATTTCTTTTCAATCATTCGCCGGAGATCGCCATCTGTAATAATGCCGGTCACCTGATTTTTCTTATTCAAAACGGCTGTCGCACCTAACCGGTTCGACGTAATTTCAAGAATCACCTGATGAATAGAATCACCTTCCTGCACCATCGGTTTCTGATGCTGCACATAGAGATCACTTACTTTCAGATAAAGTTTTTTTCCCAACGCACCGCCGGGATGAAATTTGGCAAAATCTTCCGGTGAAAAGCCACGCATCTTCAACAGGCAAACGGCCAACGCATCGCCTAAAGCCATCTGTGCAGCAGTGCTGGCAGTTGGAGCCAGGTTATTCGGACATGCTTCTTTGGAAACAGTAGTATTTAAAACAAGATCAGCGTGCATAGCAAGATAACCTTTGGTATTTCCTACGATTCCAGCCAGCAGGTTGCCATTATTTTTTACCAATGGCACCAATAATTTAATTTCAGGGCTATCGCCGCTTTTGGAAATACAGATGATAATATCTTCTTCACGAATCATTCCCAGATCGCCATGAATGGCATCTGCCGCATGCATATACATAGCAGATGTTCCGGTAGAGTTAAAGGTGGCCACCAATTTATTGGCGATAATGGCACTCTTGCCGATTCCGGTAACCACTACCCTTCCCTTACTGTTATAGATTTTTTCTGCCAGCGTTACAAACTGCTTATCCAGAAGTTTTACCAGCCGGGCAATGGCATCGGATTCAGTGAACAAAGTCTCCCTTGCTGTACGTAGAATGGAAGCGCTAGTAATCTTCAAGGGCGTAAAAAACTATTCTGGAAATGATATTTGAAAATGATTACCTTTCGTCTATTGCAAAAATTTCACGTAGAAGTACAGTTGGAAAAATAATTCTTCCTGAATTTTTGTAAAAGTATTAAAATTCCTACTTTTAGATAGTTGAACCTTTACAACTGCCGGTCCGGCTTACGCTAAAAGCACATCACTTTCGGGTTGACTGGGGTTTCCCGAAAAAATCGGATCAACAACATCAAAAACACAAACAAAGAATTGCTACCTGTATGCAACAGGTATTTTTGAATTTGAAACAACAGAAAGTAACATGGCTAAGAAAGCGGTAAATGAGAGCGCGGTGAAGGAAAGATCATTGAAAGTGAAACCACCAAAACCCACGAATGGAACAAAAACGGTGGATAAAGCTGATAGGATAGACATTGTAAAAAACTGAACAGGAGACCACAAGGCCGGCGAAAAACGGAAGAGACTTAGACGAAGCAGGCGAAAAAATTCTGAAAGTGATGCATACCGTTAAGAAAGACGGCAAGCTAAACCTCAGAGATTCGCTTCATGAATATTTCCGGGTTCGATAATTTTAAAGGTGCACAGGAGAGAATCATTCAGAGTGTATTAAATGGCGAAGATACGTTCGTTATTATGCCTACAGGCGGCGGAAAATCACTGTGCTACCAGTTGCCTGCCATCCTGCTCAAAGGAACAGCTATCATTATTTCACCGCTGATTGCGCTCATGAAAAACCAGGTCGATCAGATTCGTGGTTACAGCAGCAATGATAACATCGCTCACTTTCTCAATTCTTCGCTAACAAAAGCACAAGCCAAAGAAGTAAAGAAAGACCTTGTTCGCGGCGTTACAAAAATGTTGTATGTAGCACCGGAAACATTGACGAAAGAAGAAAATATTGATTTCCTCAGCGGACTGGATATTTCATTTGTCGCGGTGGATGAGGCACATTGCATCTCCGAATGGGGACATGACTTCCGTCCCGAATACCGCAAGATCAAAGGCATGATCGAAAATATGGGCAACCGTATTCCGATCATGGCACTCACCGCAACAGCAACACCCAAGGTTCAATCAGATATTTTGAAGAACCTCGACATGAGTGAGAAGAATATCTACATCAGTTCCTTTAACCGTCCCAATCTTTATTACGAAGTACGTCCGAAAGGAAAGAAAGAACCTACGCTGAAGCAGATCGTAAAGTTTGTGAAAAGCATGTCGGGCAAGTCAGGAATTATTTATGTGCTGAGCCGGAAATCCACTGAAGAAATAGCTGAATTTTTAACGGTCAACGGAATCAGGGCGGCGGCCTATCATGCAGGCCTGGATGCTGCCACGCGTTCGAGCCGTCAGGATCAGTTTCTGATGGAAGATATTGATGTGATTGTGGCCACCATTGCATTCGGAATGGGCATTGACAAACCTGATGTAAGGTTTGTGATTCATTACAATATTCCCAAATCGCTGGAGAATTATTACCAGGAAACAGGACGCGGCGGACGCGACGGACTGGAAGGTAAGTGTATCGCTTTTTATAACTACAGCGATATTCTGAAACTGGAAAAATTCATGCGCGACAAATCGCAAAGTGAACGCGAGATGGGCGGGCACCTGTTGATGGAAACGGTGGCATACGCGGAAACATCTGTCTGCCGCCGGCGATTTCTGCTCCATTATTTTGGAGAGAAATACGACAAGGAAAACTGTGGCAAATGTGACAACTGCCTGCATCCGAAAGAGCAGATGGAAGGAAAAGATTTCATCAAATTGCTTGTCCAGGCGGTAGAGGCTGTGAATGAAAGTTTCACGATTAATTATATCGTTGACATTCTTTGCGGCAACAAACACAACCAGGTTACCATGTTTAAGCATGATCAACTGCCCATCTTTGGTGCAGGCAAAGATCATGATGATCATTTCTGGAATTCCGTTTTGCGCCAGGCGCTGCTTCACAACCTCATTACCAAAGACATTGAAAATTACGGCGTAATCCGGCTGAGTGAAAAAGGCCGCAAGTTTTTACAGAAGCCGCATTCCATCATGATTTCCATTAATCATGATTTCGATAACCTGGAAGATACGGAACCGGAAGGAGGCACCAGCGCGCTTGATCCAACGCTGTTAAACATGCTGAAAGATTTGCGCAAACGATACGCGAAAGAACGCAACCTGCCACCTTTTGTATTGTTTCAGGATCCTTCACTGGAAGATATGGCCACACAATATCCAACCACACTGGATGAACTTTCCCGTATCATGGGTGTGAGCAAAGGAAAAGCCACCAAGTATGGTAAACCATTTGTGGAAGTAATTGCCGCTTATGTAGAAGAAAATGAAATTGAGAAACCATCTGAAATGGTAGTGAAATCGGTGGTGAATAAATCAGGCATCAAAGTGTACATCATTCAGAATATCGATAAAAAAATTCCACTCGACACCATTGCACAAGGCAAAGGCATGAAGATGGAACAATTGCTGGAAGAAATGGAATCCATCGTTTCCTCCGGTACACGCCTCAACCTTGATTATTACATAACTGATCTTATTGAAGAAGACCGGCAGGAAGAAGTATACGATTATTTCCGGACTGCCCATTCTGATTCACTGCAGGATGCTCTCGGCGATCTCGGCAAGGATAATTATTCGATGGAAGAGATTCAACTGATGCGGATTAAGTTTATGAGTGAGATGGCGCATTAGGGAATTAGGAATTAGGTAGAACGAACTTCAGTTCGTTAACTAAAATTCACCTACTCTTCTTAGCTTGCACAAGCAGTAATCAATCATCCTTTTTGTAGGTGCATTATGCTTGTGCTTCGCAACATTTTCTATTCATTCCCCTTTCAGTTGGTGCTTTTACACCTGCGCAAGTTCCTGTTTATGCTGGTTCCGTGGGTGATATTGATGCTCATGGTTTCAGGAAACCTGCTTTCCAGACTTGGCTTTCATTACCTGTTTCTTGATCCTGAATACTTCGGAAAAGTAAACTTCATCAGCTTTTTCTTTATCGGCATTGGATTAGGTGGGTTCATCTTTGTGTGGAACATCACCAGTTATATTCTCAATAGTTTTCGTTTTCCTTTTCTCGCTACTTTTAAAAGACCATTTCTCCGTTATACGCTCAACAATGCTTTTTTTCCACTGCTGTTTATCATCGTGTATTTTTATTCGCTCATCCGTTTCCAGTATTACTCTGAGCTCAAATCATTTTTTGAAGTCATCTCTTACCAGGCCGCACTCATCAGTGGCGTTGCATTGATGCTCATTATTTCTGTGGCAGGATCGCTGAATATTCATATTGAAAGGTTTATTCAGCGCAGTGCACGAAATCAACCTGCACCGCGAAACAAAAAAATCCCGCTGGCGAACACTTTGAAAAATAAAGCGGCGGTACTTTTTTCGCCGGAGATACGTGTTGACTTTGTGCTTATTCATCCATTCAGAGTCCGCCCGGTTCGAAGTGTAAAACATTACCAGGCAGAAGAACTGATGAAGGTTTTCAGGTTGCACCACAAGAATGCACTCACGATAGAAATGGTGGCTTTATTGATCATTATAATGCTGGGATTTCTCAAAGAGATTCCGCTATTCCAGATTCCCGCAGGAGCAAGCATTTTGTTGCTGCTCACGATATTGCTTGCACCCATTGGCGCACTTTCTTATTGGTTGCGTTCCTGGGCGGTAACCGCTTTCATCGGACTGCTGCTTGTTGCAAACCTGCTCGTGAAGTTTGATTTTATCAATCATCGGAACAAAGCATTCGGAATGGATTATTCCCATCCTGCCTCCTATAATCTTGCTGCTATAGAAAGTGCAGTGTCACCGGCTTTGTTGCAAAAAGATCACGCAACAACATTGAACATTCTTGAAAAATGGAAAGAGAAAGTCGCGCCCTATTATCATCCATTGCAAAAACCTCCGCTCATTGTAGTTAATGCAAGCGGCGGAGGATTGAAGGCATCGCTTTGGGCATTCAGGTTGATGCAGGTTGCAGACAGTGTAACAGGCAATGCTTTTTTTGATCACTGCGTATTCATCAGTGGTGCTTCGGGCGGTATGCTGGGAATGTCCTACTACCGTGAATTATACCGTTCAAAAAAATTAGGCGACCCGATCGATCTTCAGAATTCTCGCTACGTTGATAATATTTCAAAAGATATTCTGAATGCCATCTCCTTTACTTATGTAGTAAATGATGTATTGTTTCCGTGGCAACGATTCAGAGTCAATGGTTATACCTACCGGAAAGACCGTGGTTATATTTTTGAAAGAAGATTCAGCCAGAACACTGGATTTGTAATGGATCGCTCATTGGCAGATTATGCACCTTTTGAAGAAAACGCAACCATTCCAATCCTCTTATTTTCTCCTACAATTATTGATGATGGCAGAAGGCTGCTCCTGTCCTCTACTCCCCTTTCTTATCTCACTGCGCCGCCACAACGCAGCACATCCACCAATGATATGAAGGTAGATGGTATTGATATCCATTCTTTTTTTGGAAAACAAAACGGTGCCAACCTTCCGTTCATGACAGCAGTAAGAATAAATTCCACGTTCCCGTATATCATGCCAAATGTCTATTTGCCCACTACGCCTGAAGTGCAGGCAATGGATGCGGGACTGCGCGATAATTATGGTTTTGAAACTACGTATCGATTCTTGTTTGAATTCAAAGACTGGATCAATCAAAATACTTCACGCGTCATCATTGTACAGGCACGCGGAGATTATGCAAAGAATTATGAACCGGTTGTAAACGAACATCCGTCGCTCATTCAGAAGCTGCTCGATCCTATCAGCAGCTTGTATGCGATCTGGAGCGATTTTCATGATTACCACCAGGATGAATTAACTGGCCTTGCTGACAGCTGGCTGGATGTTGACCTGAACATGATCTCTTTTGAATATGTACCGGAACAAAAAGACCAGGTAGCTTCTATGAGTTTTCACCTTACCACCCGCGAAAAACAGAGCATCCTGTCCACGATGGAAAATGCAGAGAATAGAGCTAAGCTGAATAAACTGGTGGTGTTATTGTCTCATTAAGTCATCCTGAACTTGTTTCGGGATCTGTTGCGAAAGGACGGATGCCGAAATAAAATCGGCATGACAGTAATGGAAATTATAAAGCACCCACGCAGCAGTCATCCTGAACTTGTTTCAGGATCTGTTGCGAAATAGACGGATGCCGAAATAAAATCGGCATGACAGTTAATGGAAATTATAAAGCACCCACGCAGCAGTCATCCTGAACTTGTTTCAGGATCTGTTGCGAAAGCACGGATGCCAAAATAAAATCGGCATGACAGTTAACGGAAATTAAACACCCAGAGCGCTCCTGGTTTGAAGGACGGATGCCGAAATAAAATCGGCATGACAGTTAATGGAAATTATAAAGCACCCACGCAGCAGTCATCCTGAACTTGTTTCAGGATCAGTTGCGAAAGCACGGATGCCGAAATAAAATCGGCATGACAGTTAATGGAAATTATAAAGCACCCACGCAGCAGTCATCCTGAACTTGTTTCAGGATCTGTTGCGAAAGCACGGATGCCGAAATAAAATCGGCATGACAGTTAATGGAAATTATAAAGCACCCACGCAGCAGTCATCCTGAACTTGTTTCAGGATCGCGGGCGAAATAAAATTGTTGCGAAATAGCCCGCAGGCTGACGGTTGCAGATAGACGGATGCTGAAACGGGTTCAGCATGACGGTTCATCGGAGCTGAGGTCGTAATTCGAAAATTGTTTTTCAGAATTGGTTCAACAGTAATTTTTTCAGGATCCCACCCCTATCATGATAATCAAAATCATAATAATCATTATCATCATAAAAAATCACAGTTCAGACAATTATTGAATCATCATTCTCCTTGTAGTAAAGGAAGATCCGGATTGCATGCGGATAAAATACATACCAGCAGGAAATGTTTGATTGAAATAAAATGAAGACTGGTATTTTCCAACAGTTACTTTTTCATGCAGCAAAGTCTGCAGGCGCACTCCTGAAATATTGTACAATGCAACATCGATTGAAGTATTGGCAAGAACCGTGTACGAGATGAAAACTTCATCATGAACCAGATTGGAAACCAGATCAAAAGAAACCAGTGACAGTGCAACATCATCAATTCCCACTTCAGCTCCCGGAATCGTAAAAGTGCCCGTCATCGAAGGCAGATCAGGAACACTGATGTAGTGATAAGTTCCGGGTACAGTAGCAATGTAAGTGAAACTGGTGTGCATGCTATCGAGCAATTCATTCCATTGCTCAGCTCCTTCAGGAATACCATTGGCTGTGGTGGTATGAAATCCCGACTCCCATTGCCAGGTGATAGTGTCACCACCGGCAACCGTCAGCGTGTCGGGTGAAAACTGAAAATTTGTTACGGTTATGATGTGTGTGGTTGCCGTTGCAACGGAAGGTATGATTGTCGCGAAAGTCAGCAGGCAAAGCAGGTTGTAAAAATATTTTTTCATCTTCTTGTTTTCATTTCAAAACCGTTTCTAAAAAAATGCAGTCTTATACGGATAACGTTCCATGTAAAGCTGCTTCACAAGGTCATACATTTTAGTACGCAATGCATCGATGTTTTGCTTTTCTGTAGCGGAAATAAAAATCGCATTTCCATTCGTTTGCTTCGACCAGCTCTGCTTTAAATTGCGAAGTAACTCTTCTTTCACTTCAGGCGGCAGCAGTTCATCAAATTGCTTTTCCTCATACATATCCATCTTGTTAAACACCAGCAGTGTTGCTTTCTCCAACGCACCAAGCTCTGCCAGCGTTTCATTTACCACACGAATCTGTTCTTCAAACTTCGGATGTGAAATATCAACCACATGTAAAAGTATGTCTGATTCGCGCACTTCATCCAGCGTTGATTTAAAACTCTCTATCAAATGATGCGGCAGCTTCCTGATAAATCCAACTGTATCACTTAACAGGAAAGGCATTCTGTCCATCACAACTTTTCGCGTTGTTGTATCAAGTGTTGCAAAAAGTTTATTCTCCGCAAACACTTCCGATTTGCTGAGCACATTCATCAAAGTTGATTTACCGACGTTGGTATATCCCACCAAAGCAACGCGAATCAATTCGCCACGCGATTTCCGTTGTGTCTGACTTTGCAAATCAATTTTTTCAAGTTCTTTCTTCAGCAAAGAAATTTCCTGCTTCACAATCCGGCGATCCGTTTCAATTTCTTTTTCACCCGGGCCACGCATACCAATACCTCCACGTTGTCTTTCAAGGTGCGTCCACAATCCTTTCAACCTTGGTAATAAATATTGTAATTGTGCCAGTTCAACCTGTGCTCTTGCCTGCGCCGTTCGTGCACGGCTGGCAAAAATGTCAAGTATCAGGTTGCTGCGATCGAGGATTTTGATCTTCAGCTCCTTTTCAATATTAAATATCTGTTTACCTGTAAGATCATCGTCGAAGATGGCAAGGTCCACTTCTTTTTCTTCCACGTATTTGCGGATCTCTTCCAGCTTTCCTTCGCCTATAAATGTGCGTGGATGTGGTGACTGCAGCCGTTGCGTGAAGCGTTTCAAAGTTATGGCACCTGCAGTTTCAGCAAGAAATGCCAACTCATCAAGGTATTCAGTCAGTTGTTCTTCCTTTTGTCCCTGGTAAATGAGACCAATCAAAACCGCTTTTTCCTGTTGGTGTTCTGCTTTTTGAATTAAAGACATGTAGACGATAACCTGATAAAAGGTAAATTTTCGCTGCAAGATACAGGATTAAATACTTTCAGGAATTTTTGGAAAGAGAATGGCGGACCACAATTTTCTTTTCAAGTGTTTTTGGCAAAGGCACTAAGCACGCAAAGAAAAACAAGCCTGAACATCATTCAATCATTTCAAATTATCCGGGATGAAAAAATACAGTTCGCAATCTGCGTTATTTCAAACCCTGCTTTTGTTTGTAAGTTTCAACCAGTTGTAACAGGTATTTATTAAATTTTTATAAATAACTAAATTGTTACCAGGCAGACTATGAATGGCTGAAACAAATCAGAAACTAATTACCTGTAGATTTATAAATCATTTTCTCAGGAGAAAGTAGTTATTGAAATTGGCTGTGAAGACACAGCCGAAGTCGCCGTCTTTTGCGTCTTCACAAACGGCTATAAGAGTATTGTGCATTCATTTTCATTTCAAACCGTATTTCGTTTTGTAAGTTTCGTACAGTTGCTTCTGAGAATTATCAAGGTTGATATCACGACCCTGAATAAAAGCACGTTCAATATTGCTGGTTCGCATATCGAGAACATCTCCTGTTGAAATAAGGATGTTTGCGTCTTTTCCTGATTCCAAAGTTCCTGTTCTGTTATCAATACCCAGAATTTTAGCGGTGTTTGCACTAATGGATTTCAATGCATCTTCTTTGCTTACGCCATGTGCGGCAGTAGTGCCGGCAATAAAAGGAAGATTGCGTTGTTGCCAATAACCACCAATGCTGAGACAATACATAACGCCGGCCTGTTGCAACATGGCAGCAGTGTGATAAGGAACATCCACTTTTGTATCGTCTCCATCAGGCAATGAATGCGCATCACCTAAAATAACAGGAACATTATTTTCCTTCAGCAAAGCGGCACATTTATACGCATCGCTGCCACCCACCAACACCATGTTGATGCCCAGGTCTTTTGCAAACTGAACGGCATTCATTATTTCGCGGACATAATTCGTATGGATAAAAACAGATTTTGATTTATCGAAGACACCTTTCATCGCTTCGAAATTGATGTTGCGTTCAGTGTGCGCTGATTGTTGATTGTATTGTTGTGCTTCCAAAAAATAACTGCGGATTTGCTGCACCTGTTTTTGATAATCATCATTTACAGTAACACCGGCTCCGTTATCGTTGAAATCAAATTTGAAATAAGAAGGCCAGTTAAGATGAATGCCATCATCGGCTTTGTATTGCGCATCTTCCCAATTCCATGCATCCAGTTGCATGATGGAAGACGCACCTGAAATAATGCCGCCTTGTGGCGTTACCTGCGCCAGCAAAACGCCGTTGGAACGCACCGTTGGAATTGCTTTTGAATCGGTGTTGTAAGCGATAAGACTCCGTGTTCCCGGATTAAAATCTCCCACTTCCGCATAATCGTTGGTGGCACGCGCCGCTTCAATTTCATTCAATCCAATATTAGTACACGGTGCTATGAATCCCGGATACACTTGCTTACCCTTTGCATCAATTATTGTTGCGCCGGCAACAGGAGCACCACTCGCCGCGCCAACATAGTTAATCTTACCTGCGGAAAATGCGATGGCTCCATTTTCAATTACTTGTCCGTTGCCAACATGAATGGTGGCGCCGGTAATTACAACAGGAACTGTTTGCGCTCCAACGGGTGCAATGCGTTGTGCTGCTGATTTTTCGTGTATAAAAAAACAGGAAGGCGAGCAGTAGTGAAATGTATTTCATGATCGACTGATTGAAAATTATTTTTTTAAAGAAAGGTGTTGATTCTAATTTGAAATCCAATCTTATTAGTGTATTCGTGTTAAGGTTCAATTGATGCCAAAGTTTATCCACATAGACTATTGCCCAACATCCTTCCCATCCGTCATCGAATCACAATCCCATTCGCGGTTGAATTCAATTTTAATTTTTTCTGTTGGTGCGCCATCCTTTTTTGCCTGTAGCATTTTATTAATCAGGCGTGTGCGCTCCTGTTGTATCTGCTGCTGATGTTGCGCATCTTTTTCAAGACTGAAAAAACAAATACCATCTACGAGTGTCATTTCCGGTGATGCATAAATGGAGAGCGGATCATTGTTCCACAAAACAACATCGGCGTCTTTACCAATCTTAATACTACCCACCTTATCGTCAACATGTAGCATTTTCGCGGGATTCAGCGTGCATAATTTCCAGGCTTCTTCTTCACTCAATCCACCATATTTTATACTCTTCGCGGCTTCCTGGTTTAACCTGCGCGCCATTTCAGCATCGTCAGAATTTACTGCCGTCACAACTCCAACTCCTGTAAGTATTGCAGAGTTGTAAGGAATGGCATCATACACTTCATATTTATAAGCCCACCAATCAGAGAAGTTGGAAGCATAAATATTCCTTGCTTTCATTTTATCTGCCACTTTGTATCCTTCCAATATGTGTGTGAAGGTGTTCACTTTAAATCCCATTGAATCTCCTACATGCATCAACATGTTTATTTCCGATTGCACATAAGAGTGACAGGTGATAAATCTTTTTCCATCCAATATTTCTACCAAAGCATCCAACTCAAGATCCCGGCGTGGAGCAATCGCAGTTGATTTCTGCTTGGCAGGAATCGCATTGTAAGCAGCCCATGATGCTTTGTAATCCTTTGCGCGGATGAATGCATCATACATGGTTTGTTCCACGCCCATGCGCGTTTGCGGAAAGCGACTCGTATTAAAATCGCCCCAATTGGATTGCTTCACATTTTCACCCAATGCAAATTTGATGAAGCCGGGCCAACCCTGAAACTTCATGGCTTCCGGTGAATAACCCCAACGGAGTTTTATCAATTGTGTTTGTCCGCCGATGGAATTCGCCGAGCCATGTAAGACCTGCGCGGCTGTAACACCACCCGAAAGTTGTCTATAGATATTGATGTCATTCGGATAAATGATGTCGGCCACTCTCACTTCTGAAGTAACAGATTGTGTTCCCTCATTCAATCCTTGCGCAGCAGCAATGTGTGAGTGTTCATCTATAATCCCTGAGGTAAGGTATTTTCCGGTCGCATCGTATACTTTCACATTGTCCGTGGCCGGAAGATTCTTTCCGATTTTTTGAATTTTGCCACCGGAAATAAATACATCCGTATTCTGTAATATGCCGTCGCTTTCATTCGTCCATACCGTTGCATTTTTGAAAAGAAAATTTTCCTGCTTTGGTAATGATGCGTTTCCATAACCCACGAACGGATATAAAACCGTTCCTTCCGCTTTAGGTTTTTCTTTCTTTTTGGAAGTGTCTGCTTTTTCCTGGTAAGCAGCAGTAAAATTTGCAGTCCAGTTGATCCAGTTGCCTTTCGGATCCTGACCGCTGCCGGCAATATTTTTATCTTTCCAATAACCGCTCAGCCGGTACATCTCTTTACTGCTATCAGCGGGATAACGGAATGAAATAGAAACCAGATCATCTTTTGTGGTGAGGATGGCTTTCAGTTTTTCCTTGTCATTTAATTTAATCGACGCTTCAGGTGATGTTGCTGTTCCTTCCACCATAAGATTTAAGTTGGAAAGTGTTCCTGCTGTCAGATTATACGTGCCTCTTGAATCTTTAAGATCATAACTATTCACAACATACTGCATGCCCTTCACCCAATTCTGATAAATGATATTTTTTTCTTTAAACACACTATCAGAACAAATAATGAAGTTGGCGACTTTTCCTTTTTCCAATGTTCCAACCTGGTCAAGCACACCCATCAGAGAAGCTGGCGTGTAGGTGAGTGCTTTTAATGCTGCTACCGGACTCATTCCATAATCAATAGCAGTGCGCAGATTTTTCCAGAAATCATTTTTTGATTTGAGCGAAGCGGAAGTGATGGCGAATGTTATTCCCGCTTTATCCATCGCAGCAGGATTGGCAGGCGCCATTTCCCAATGCATCAACTGCGCCAATGGAATCTGCTCCGCATCGTAAGGATCTTCTACATCCAAAGCAACCGGGAAATTTAACGGAACAATAAATGCATCGCCGGTAGCTTTCACATCATCAATGCGTTCATATTCATCTCCGGCTCCCTTTATAATGTATTTGATGTTGAATTCATCACCAATTTTATCGGCCCGCAAAACGGAATACACGTCCCCCACTTCAAACACTTGCGGAAGTTGCAGTGCTTTATTCAATGCATCCAGTGATAAATTTGTTTCTGCTTTTCCATTGGTTGATTTATACCATTGTGCATCATAATAAGTCTGACGCAACAAAGCAATGCTGCCCATTAAGGAGGAAGGATAATCCTGCGTGGAAACTCCTTTGTTGAAAGAATAATATGCTGCCGATTGATCTTTCAGCAGCATCTCATTACTTTTTTCTTCCCCCAATAAAACAACTGCTCCGGTTCCGCGAACGATGCCATCCTTCTGATGGGAGGAAACGGTTCCGAAACCTAATTCACGAAGCTCTTTTGCCTGATCCGTTTTTACTTCAAACAATTCATTGCAATGAATTTCAGGATGAACAGCCTGGTTCCAGTTGTAAGCACCATTTTTATTCGAAAGAAATTGCGGACCACGCGGACCTTGTTGCTGATTTTTTGCAACTGCCGGCATTCCATAATCGGAATAGATATCAATGAAAGACGGATAGATGAATTTGCCCTGAAGATCCATCACAATAGCACCTTTGGGAATGCTGATATTTTGTCCGACCGATTCAATTCTACCATCACGAATGATCAGCGTTGCATCTGCAATCATGGTCTGATAGTCGGTGAAAATATTTGCATGCGTTAAGGCGTAAAGCTTTTCCCGTTCATCCTTTACACCGTTACGCGGAAATGTTTGTTGTGAAAATGAATGCTGAGAAAAAATCAACAGCAGCAGAAAAATGATGATTCTTTTCATGAAGGAGCGCAAATTGAAATGACCTTTTTGGAGAGATGTTAGATGGCTAAGCAATAATTTGCGGCAAAGTAAAAAAAATTTCCTCCTTTCCATTCAACACTTCGACAACCTGATCAATTTCAGCAATACACCAGATTAATTATTCTTTCGCGCAAAGTCGTTAACCCCGCAAAGAAAACATAGCTTCCTGCTTTGCGGGCTTTGTGCCTTTGTGAGTATACTCTTTAAACACGCTACCTGTAACAGCATTACTTCCATAAAAAAAAGCTTGAAAAACCTTCATAATAGCAGTATTTCATGTAATGGGTAGTTATCAACATTATTCAACAGATTCGGATGGTTCTGATCACCATCAGATTCCTGAATGGTGATTCCATGTTGCATTTAGTTTTGGCCAAACTGTTTACCAGATAAGACTTTTAAGGCAATCACGACGCATTGACCAAAAAAATTCATGGTCATTATCTGACGTTCCAAAATGTGGATAAACAAAATATTCTTATCTTGTAAATCCGTTTGAATCCATTTCAAACGGCATTCCCGAAAAAAAGCCGCTCCATGAATTTTGAAAAGGACGTATTTATCAGTTACGCTCACGTGGACGATGTGCCGATTACGGAAGGCATGAAGGGCTGGATATCAGAGCTTCACGAGTATCTTCAAAACCGTGTTTTCCAGTTAACAGGCGTCAAACCCGTTATCTGGCGCGATGCAAGGTTACAGGGCAATGATTTTTTTGCACCTGAAATTGTAGCGCAGTTTCCCAAGCTGAAAGTATTGGTTTCCATCATCACTCCGAGGTACCTGAAATCGGCCTGGTGCACCAAGGAAGTGGAAGAATTCTTCAAAGCTGCCAATGAAAACGGAGGCATTGAGGTAGAGAACAAAGCCCGCATTTTCAAAATCATTAAAACACCGGTTAATCGTAATGAACAACCGGAAAAGATCCGCGAAATATTAGGGTATGAATTTTACAAAGTCGATTCCGCATCCGGAAAATTTACGGAGTTCGATAAAATGTACGGACAGGAATTGCAGCAGGCCTATTATGCAAAAGCCAACGATGTGGCCCAGGATATAGCCAAGCTGATAATGGCATTAGATCACGTTGACTCCCCAAATGGAAATGGCAACGGCAAAGCTCCGGCAAATGCCATTACTTATGATCCTACGAAAGTAAGCTCCGGCAAAAAGATTTACCTGGCTGATACTTCCTATGACCAGAAAGAATACCATGAAAATGTAAAACGCGAACTGGAAGACACCGGATTTACTGTTTTTCCAAACAAAAATCTGACACCTGTAGCTGATCTGATGAAGGGCGAAGTGGAAGATTTTATGAAAGACTGCTCACTGTCGCTCCACATCATTGGATCTTCCTATGGATTGGTGCCGGAAGGAACTGATAAATCCATCATCGCACTTCAGAACGAAATTGCAGCAAAGCAAAGTGCTGAAAAAGGATTGAACCGTTTGATCTGGATTCCTCCCAATGTAACTACGGAAGATGCCAGGCAACTCGCTTTTATTGATCAGTTGCGGCATCAGGAAGTGTTGCAAAGTGGATCAGATTTATTAGAAGGAACCATTGAAGAATTCAAGTTCGCCATCTTCGATACCATTCGAAAACAGGAAGCAAAAGAAAAAGCAGAAAAGGAAAAAGCACTGGAAGATGCACGTAAGAAAGCACTTGATGAGGAAAAGAAAAATCAAACAAGCGCCGGTGTAATTCCAACAGCAACACCTGCTGTTGATGCCGGACCTCGCATGGTTTACTTTGTTTGTGATCAACGCGACTTGAGTGATACCAAACCCATTGAAGATTTTCTTTTCGATAGTGGTTATGAAGTGATCCTGCCGATTTTTGAAGGCGAAGAAGCGGATCTGCGTAAGGAACATGAAGAGAATTTACGCACCTGCGATGCTATTCTTGTTTATTACGGCAATGCAAATGAGCTATGGCTTCGTAGCATGACAAGAGATCTATTGCGCCTTCCGGCACTTGGCCGCACCCAACCCTTGCTGGCAAGTATTGCCTATCTCGCACCACCGTCATCAACTCAGAAAGAACGTTTCCGTTCGCATGAGCTGACAGTCGTAAACGGACTTGCAGGATTTAATCCTGAAATACTCAATGACTTCAAAGCAAAACTCAAATAACCCGGTAATTAATGGCTGACATTACCAAATTGAAGAATCCATTTGTCGGGTTGCGCGCTTTTGAGGAAAACGAGGATTATCTCTTTTCGGGAGAAGTGCTGAAATAAATGACTTGCTTAAAAAATTCGCTGCAAGCCGTTTTCTTGCAGTAATCGGATCTTCCGGCAGTGGCAAATCGTCATTGGTAAAATCAGGATTGCTGCCTGCTGTTTACAGCGGTTTCCTGTCTGTTGGAACTAACTGGCGTGTCGTTACTTTTCGTCCGGGCAATGATCCTATCGGGAACATGTCGAAAGAACTTGCGCGCGAGGGTGTTTTATATGAAGAAGTTGCTGCCTCCAGAATTCCATACCAACCGATTATTGAATCAACACTGCGCCGAAGTGGAGGTGGTTTGATACAGGCTTACCGGCAGGCACACCTCGCTCCAACAGAAAACCTGTTGGTGGTTGTTGATCAGTTTGAAGAGTTGTTCAGGTTCAGCAGGTACGAAGCAGAAGCCAATGATGGGAAAAGCGACGCGCTGAATTTTGTGAACCTTTTGCTGACTGCAGCACAGCAGCAGGATTTTCCGGTGTATGTGCTGCTTACTATGCGCTCCGATTTCCTCGGCGACTGTGCACAGTTTCGTGGTTTGCCCGAGGCCATAAATGCAGGTCAATACCTCGTACCACGCATGACGCGGGAAGAAATTCGAGAAGCGATTACCGGACCTATTGCAGTTGGCGGTGCACAGATTGCGCCGCGTCTGGTAACCCGCGTACTGAATGATGTTGGAAACAATCTCGACCAGTTGCCGATTCTGCAACATGCAATGATGCGTACCTGGGATACATGGCAAATGAAAAATCAGCCGACTGTTCCCATTGACTTACCGGATTATGAAAAAATAGGCACCATGAGTAAGGCGCTTTCGCAACATGCGGAAGAAGCTTTTGCCGAATTAAAAACAGAAAAACAACAGCTCACTTGTGAGCTGATGTTTAAAGCGCTTACCGATAAAGCTGCCGATGTACGTGGCACGCGAAGGCCTACAAGTGTAGAAGATTTATGCACGCTTACCAATTCAAATGTTGACGAAGTAATTAATATCGTTGAAGTTTTCAGAAAGCCCGGCCGCACTTTTTAATGCCGCCTCCTGATGTTGCTTTATCAGAAAAATCTATCATCGACATCTCGCATGAGAGCATCATGCGTGTGGGAACGATTAACAAAATGGACCGATGAAGAAGCCATGAGTGCAGAGGTTTATCTGCGCTTGTCGGCAGCAGCACAATTGTATGAAGAAGGAAAAACTGATTTGTGGCGCAACCCTGAATTAGAGATTGGCCTGAAGTGGTATCGCGCGAATCAACCCACTGCACTGTGGGCTGACCGGTATGATAATAATTTTGAGAAGGCAAAAGCTTTCCTGTTCAAGAGTGAAGAAGAAGCCATTGCATTACAAAAAGAAAAAGAGCGTGCTGCAAGAAACAGAAGGAGATTGGCTGCCGGCGCTATCATCTTTTCGCATTGCTGGCTGTTGCTTCTTTTGCGACAATGGTGTATGTAAACGGTCAGAGAAAAATTGCGGTTACAGAAAGAGCAAAAGCAGATACCGCAAGAATGGTGGCAGATTCAGCTAAAATTGAAGCGGATTCACAAAGGCAAATTGCAGAGTCACAAAAGGAAATTGCGGATTCACAAAAGCAGGTTGCAGAATCACAAAAGGAAATTGCCGATTCATTAAAAGATATTGCAATTCTTGAGAAACAAAGAGCGGTGACAGCAAGAAAAGATGCAGAGACACAAAGAAATATAGCCGAAAATCTTCTTGAACAAACGTTAAAACAAAATCGCCGCATCGCTGCATCTGAATATCAGAAGCTCATTCGAGAAGGACCAACTGACGAAGATTCAATCAACAACGGCTGAACTACAAATACTATTCTTACTGGTGGCACCTCGTGAATTTACAGGAGGATCCGAACAACAAGGCAGATGTAAGAAATGATGAACTGTACGATAAGCTGTATTACAGTTTGATATTGGGAAATTATAAAAACGACAGCAAGAAAGAGAATAAGGATTATGTAATGGATAAAATAAACGATGGTGGTCCAACCGGTTACGTAGCCGAAAAGTATTCTTTGGGGAACGGTCATGACGTAACCATCAGCAATGATAAGCTGCAAGTGCTTTACAATGGCAATTCTGAATTAATGCCACGAAGAATCAGTGCACTTGCAGTAGACAGTGCAGATAAGATGTTGTTGATTGCAACAGAAGACAATGTACTGACTGTTGAAATGCTGAACAGCCAATATCAACAGGTGAATAAATACAAAATTCCAATGGGTGGCCAGGTTACAGCATTGGATTATGATGCAGGAAGTGATGTGATTTTTTCGGATTGCTCACCGGTGAAATCGGTTATATCAATTTTATAAAAGACAGCAGGAATCAGCCGGTGTATAAAACCAACTGGATTCAAAAGTTACTGCTATTGATTTCTTCATGCGTGAAAAAATAAAGCCTGCTATCTTCTTGCAACAAGCATCAGGGGACAAGCAATAGTGTATGAAGTGGGATCAACTCCGGAAAAGCTGGCGGATTTCTTAAGAGCAAATAAAAAAGTTGTCAGGCATTGAATTGCCTGAGAATATTGGTGATATCAAATTTGCCAAATACCTTACAAAACACAAATCAACCGAAAACCGTGTGGAGCTGGTGACAGTAAAAAACACTCTTACCTCTGGAATCCATTTGTGGACGAACTGCTGGCTGAACTTGATGCGCACCTTGATCCGCTGGTTTTAGCAGACAGCACGGCAAAAACTAAATATTACAAATGAAAATATTCAGTCAAATCATTCTTCTGTTTATTTTGATGTGTTTGTACGGGCATTCCTTTGCGCAATGTAATTTGTCTGTATCCGGAACAAGAACAAATGTTACCTGTAACGGTGCGGCAGATGGCTCCATTCAAATAACAATCAGTGGCGAACAAGGTGACATTACCTATCTCTGGAATGATGGTGCCACTACACAGAATCGCTCCGGATTAGTGCCTGGAATCTATACAGTAACAGTAACTGATGATTTTGTTTCAAACTGCAACAAAAAAAGAACCTTCCAGATTACAGAACCGGATGCTTTGGAAGTCAATGCGATAATAAATAATGCAACCACTCCTGGTGGAAATGATGGTTCAATCAACATTACGGTAAACGGCGGTACTACACCTTACAGTTTCTTGTGGAGCAATAGTGCAACTACTCAAAATATCAGCAGCCTTTCAGCAGGCGATTATACCGTTACTGTAACAGATGAAAATGATTGTGTTTTTACTGAAACATATGCTGTCAGCGATGCATCCCGCCAGATACAGGTTTTCCCTGCTTCGCCTTCCATTTGTGCCGGAAGTGGCAATGGAGTTCAGTTAATTGTTACGGCTTTTGGTGCAACTGCTTATGAATGGTCTCCTTCAACCGGTTTAAGTGCAACCTCCGGCGCTGCTGTTGTTGCAACTCCGTTAGTCACCCAAACATATACGGTAACAGCAAGCAACTTATCCGATTGCGCTGCAATAATTACGGTTACCGTCCATCCAATTCCAACAGTGGATTTAATTCCTGACGCGGTTTATTGCAATAGCGCAGCAGCAACCGGTATAAATTTTACGGGTACACTTGCAGGTGCAGTTTTCATTGGTCATCCGATAAGAATATTGGATTCGGCACTTCAGGTCTCAGTAATATCAATTCCTATGTTGCAACAAATTCCGGCAACGAAACAGATACCGCAACCGTAACTGTTTATGCAACCGCCAATGATTGTGAAGGCGCTGCATCTGTTTTTAAAATCCTGGTGCATCCCACGCCTATGCTGGATTCCATTGCTGATCTTACTTTTTGTAATGAAGAAAACAGTGTGGGTATTCCTTTTAGCAGTAACGTGACGGGTTCCACTTTTTCATGGACCACTAAAGATGCAGTGAATATAGGATTCGGCACAGCGGGTGATGGAAATATTCCACCATTTGTGGCTTTGAATGCAGGGGCGGTTACGAAAACAGCCGTTGTAAAAGTTGTTGTTACAGCAAAGGGTTGCAAAAGTGCGAAACCACCATCAGATTTTTCCGTCAATGTTTTACCAACTCCTGTCATGAATCCGGTTTCGGACAAAACATATTGTAATGGCGAATCAATTCCGGGAATCAGCTTCAGCAGTGATCCATCCGGTGATACATATAGCTGGACCAGCAGCAGCAACATCGGTTTTGGTGTTGCAGGCACAGGAAATATTCCGGGCTTTGTTGTATTGAATAGCGGTACAAGTACGATGACCTCAACTATAACTGTATTTGCTGTTAAAGACGGTTGCAACGGACCGGTAGCATCATTTACAATTTCTGTAATTCCAACTGCTGTTTTTACCAGTTCAAAATTTGAAAGTGCTTGTAATGGAAGTCCATTTGTTTATACCGGGACTGCCAATATCAGCGCCACTTTCAGTTGGACCAGACCGCTTGTTTCAGGAATCAGCAATGCAGCCGGTTCCGGCACAAACAATATCATCAACGAAACACTTCAAAATATCACCAATGAATCCGTAGTAGTATTTTATTATTTTCAATTAAACAGCGGTGGCAACTGTATTAGTTATGATACGCTGCAACTCACCGTTTTTCCTACAGCAGGTTTGAATAGTTCTTTAACGGAATCAGTTTGCGACGACGCTCCCTTTGTTTACCTCGCTACCAGCGAAACGCCCGGAACAATATTCAGTTGGAGCAGGGCTGTTGTACTGGGCATCAGCAATCCTGCAGGTTCAGATACGATCAACCTGATCAATGAAACACTTGATAACACAACGCCAGATGATATTGATGTTATTTATTCTTTCACTATTGGATCCGGTGGTTGCCCTGCAAGTAGTCAGCATTTAATTGTTACAGTAAAAGCTACACCAGAACTTAGTGACCCGGAAATATTCTTTTCTATTTGCAATGATGCAGTCTTTTCAAAAACACTTTTAACGGTAACGGATAACACAACCATTTCATGGAACCGGCCTGCTATTCCGGGTATCAGTCAGGGTACCAATAGTGGCACAGACGAGCCGATAAATGAGTTGTTGCATGATTCAATAGCCAATCCTGTTACAGCACTCTACATTGTTACCTTATCACATCAAAATTGTGAAAAACATCAGTTTGTTATTTGTAACAGTTAATCCAACACTCACTTTAACTTCCGACACAGCATACACCATCTGCGATAGCATTCCATTTGTTTACCAGGCCGAAAGCGCCGCCGTCGGAACTGGCTTCAGTTGGAACAGAGCCGCTGTGCCCGGCATCAGCAATCCAACGGCTTCAGGCAACATCAATCTGATCAATGAAACACTTACAAATACTTCCAATATTCCTATAGTTGTTGATTATGTATTTACGATGACTATTGATACCTGTTCTTATTTACAAAATGTACATGTTACGGTAAACCCATCTGCGAAAGTTGATCCTGTAGCCAATAAGATTTATTGTAATGATGTGTTGGTGACAGGGATCCCGTTTAGCAGCAATGTTACCGGTGCTGAATATTTCTGGTCAGGCACACTTGATATTGGTTTCGGAACAAATGGCAGTGGTAGCATCCCTGCTTTTGATGCCTTGAATGCAGGAACCTCTCCTATCATTGATACAGTTGAGGTTTACGCCAAAGCTTATTTGTGCGATGGTCCGGTATATTCCTTTACCATAACCATTAACCCTACGCCGGTGCTGAATAGCGATGCTGATACTACCCTTTGTAATAATATGCTCTATGTTTACCAGGCAGAAAGTCTGACACAAGGCACCACCTTCTCCTGGGTCAGGCCACATATAAATGGTATCAATCCTTTCAGCAATTCAGGTACAAATAACTTTGTGAATGAAACGCTGACGAACACCACCCAAAACCCCATCACGGTAGAATATATTTTTTCTTTAACGATTGATACCTGTACGAATCTGCAATATTTGCAGGTGACCGTAAACCCTACACCTGAAATGAACAGCGCCTCAGATACTTCCATCTGCGACGGAGTTCTCTTTAATTACCTCGCTACGAGTTCAACAAGCGGAACCCACTTCAGTTGGAGCAGGGATAGTATTGCCGGTATTGGCAATCCTGCGGGAACTGGAGATGATAGTCTGATAAATGAATCAATAGATAACGTCACCTTTGCGGCGGTTACCGTTTATTATGATTTCACTTTAACCTATACCAATGTGGTAACCTGTGAAAACCATGCTATACTGAGTGTGAAGGTAAATCCGTCACCGCCGCTGCCTTCATTCACTTCTCTTTCACCCGATGCTGTTCCGGTAACAGTTTGTGGTGGATCAGGCAATATCAATTTTAATATTGATCATCCGCAAGGTGCCAATGGTGTCACTTATCTGTGGACCGCTAATCCTCCTGATGCTGTGGAGATTGGCAATGCAAACAATCCGAACACAGTTATCTCTTTCAACAACACAACCGGTCAGGTGGAGATCAAAGTCATCGCTTTCAACAATGATTCATTAGGCGGCTGTCCGGATTCCGTGATACAGGTAGTAAATGTTACAACCAATCCTGATTCTATTGCAGAAAGAAAAATTATACTGAAACAGCCAGGCAACGTATTGGTTTATCCTGATAACTCCATGTCAATTGACAGCGGTTACCAATGGGGTTATGATTTAAAAATGAATGATACGATTCTTGGACCTCCACAGAATATTCCCGGCCAGGTGTACCAGGTATTTGTTCCGGAATCAAAATATCTGAGCGGATCACAATTGGATACCTCAACTTATTGTTTTTGGGTTTTGCTCAAAAGAAGCGACTGCCAAAGCAAGGTATATTACAATGGACCGTATGCTCCTCCGGGAAAACTGATTGATGAAGGAACGGATGCTGCTATAAAATTGAAGACTTACCCGAATCCGACAACCGGCAGTTTCAATCTTCTCCTCACCGGAAACATGTACGGAAGCATTGAAACAAAAATTTATAACACGTTGGGTGAAGTGATCTTTATTACAAGCTTCATCAAGAATAATTATGAAAGTAATGAAACCATCAAAGATCTGAATTTACCTAACGGTGTTTATTATCTTGAATTGGAAAGCAGTGATCATCAAAAAAAGGCCACGCGGATGGTGGTGGCGCATTAAATGCAAAACAGGATGAAATATACCCTTACACTCTTCATATTTCTGCTTCCGGTAATTACCATTGCACAAACCGGCAAGGCTAAATCTGATACTGCTTTGATCAACGACCTGATCAGTTCGTGGAATGTCGGTTTGCATGAAGATGGAAATGAAGCTGTTAATATCAGGGGCTTTAATAAATTTAAAGAATTGTTTTGGCGCGATGCTACAGTTGATGATGAGATTGATGCGACCTTCCATCCAATGTCGTCAGATGATCCTGCTCCTTATAAAACTTCCACAAAAACATTTGAATTCTATGCACATGATCTCGCTCTGCATTTCAGAAATATAAAAATCGAAATTGCTGACATCACATATGACAGAACTTTTAATGCGCATGATACCATCATAAATGTTACGCTTACCAAAACTACTTCAGGAGAAAAATTGCGGCAATATGTTTTTGATGCAGATTCCAGTCGCGCGCTTGCACTGAACCTGATAAAATATAAGTATGATAAGCAGTCCATCGAAATCGGCAAAGATGACACCGGCAAAATTGTTGCAGCAATCAGGAGCGTGAGAGAAACAGGAAGTCCTGCCTTTCACTTTATAGCAAAGAATACGATGCTTATACAATTGCGCGTGAAGAATGATACGATGAAGATCAACAGCATCCGGATTACTGCAACAGCTTATGATAGTTGCACCAATGATGCGGACAACGACGGCGTGATTGATGAGGAAGACAACTGTAAAGAACAACGCGGCGACCTGACTGCGAATGGCTGCACTGACAGTGACCTCGACGAAATTGCAGATACAGAAGATGACTGCGATTTTATTTATGGTTCAACCGGAAACAATGGATGTCCTTCCGATTTTTTTGTTTCTAATTTCGATATTACAGAGTATGTCGGATTCCAGTTGAATTCAACACAACTAAACATGCCGGAGCCTGATCAGCTTGGTTACAACGAGGTTGACTTAATTGAATCTCAAAAAGGAAGTTTATCAAATCCCGGCTTCAGCATCAGTCCTGTTATTGGTGTGGACCTCTCTTATTTTTTCGGCAAGAGAAAGAAAAACTTCGGTATTTCAATAGGTGCGAACTACACAAAATTTACAACTACTTATGAAGTTACTGCGCCCGCCGTTTATGTCTTCAAATCAAATGATGGCACCAATGATTATCGCCGTGTTGTTACGCTGGAAGAAGGTTCAAAGGAAGACCTGACCTACAGGATCGCAGATTTTCCATTGTACTTCAAGTACCGGAAAATTATACTTCCAAAAGATCCGGCCAGGTTTTACAAATGGGAAATTGAGTTCAGCGCCGGGCCTTCTTTCATGTTATTTACCAATTCCTCTAAATACAACTCCACTGTTGATTTTGAAGGACTCTACCAGGTTGATTCCATCAACAAAAATGATTTTACCTATTACAACAATTTTGATTACAGCTCCACCTGGAATGTTTTCATGACTGCAGACAGCATCAATGCGCAATCCCAAACGCCAGGCGCTCAGGCTGTGTTTGATATGTTAAATGAGGCAGGATACGATTTTGCTTCCGGTAAAAAATACAACGGCGAAACAAAAAATTTCACCCGAAGCAACATTGCCTTCCATGCAAAATTTGATGCCTGTTATAATTTCAACGACAATGACAGGTTTGCTTTTAAGTTTGGCGCCAATGTAGTGTTCGCACCAATGGCTGATAAGTCGTCGGGTTATACATTCGTTGATAAAACTACTGACGCTTATAAATCCATTTACGAGGGAAATGCGAAGTCAAATTATTTTGCATTTGGGGCTAGTGCGGGATTGGTGTTTAGGTGGTAGAAAAAATGGATTGATTAAAATTTACTCCACATCCTTGTAATCTAAAGAGATAATGAATGCCGGCAAGTTCTCTGCTAATGATTTAACCTTCTTCTTTTTTTTACTACCCCAATTAATATAGAATAATTAAATAATGTTAGAATAAGGATTACATTGTTGCATAAATCTTCATGTCATTTTTATAAAAACTAAAAAAATGCACAAACTAATTCTATCGTTACTATTCTTATTCTTCTCACTATCTTCCAATGCTCAAATATGGTATTTCGGATTTAATGCGGGAATCAAATTTATAAGTGGATCAACATCCTCTTTTACTACGCCTCAAGGTAATACGAATTCCAATGAGGGATGTGCAGTAGCAAATGATGTCAACGGGAATATCTTGTTTTATACTGATGGTGTCTCAGTATGGAATAGAACTAACAGTGTGATGTTGGATGACAACAATCAGCCTGTTCAATCCGGAAATGGATTAGATGGTAACGTCTCAGCAACTCAAGCAGCCATTATTGTTCCCAAGCCTAAAGCAAAGAATTGCAGGGATTGCAAATGCGATACATTTTACATTTTTACCGTAAGCAGTGGACAAGGTGCTGTACATGGCATTGGGACGCCTGCAGGCGGATATGATCCGAGTCTTTTTGCGTATGGATTACGTTTTACAACAGTTGTGTTTGATGCTAACCATTTAAATGGATACATTCCCAGCGCAACAAAAAATCTCCCTTTAATAACTTGTGTATCTGAAAAATTAACGGCTATTTATGATGCCACTACTAACAGCTATTGGGTATTGGCCCACGGCTATGATCCACATGATGGTTTTAACATTCCTCCATCATCAAGCCCTAATCACACTAAGCGATTTCTTTGTTATAAGGTAACTGCTGCCGGAGTGACTACTGTTCCTTTAGCCGGCAACGCTCCAGCCTTGTCGACACCGCAAGAACCTACAAATATTTTTACTAATGCTAATACTCAGGCTAATGGCGAAAATGCAGTGGGCCAAATGAAGTTTTCTCCGGATGGAAAATTGGTTGCACTGGGAGTCTATACTGATAGATATGTGGAGGTGTTTGATTTTAGTATTAATACCGGACTACTTTCTAATCCCAAAAAGTTTCAATTCCCCGGTTCGCCAGCAGGATTTATTTATGGATTGGAGTTTTCCCCGGACAGCAAGCAACTATTTGTAGGAGGGAATTCAAGTGTAAATAATTCTGTCTATCAGATTAACATTGGATTAATCAATCTCAATATCCCCAATTTTACCAATCCTAATATTCTATCTTTTTCCTCACAGTATATTACACAAATAATTCCTCCCCCAATAACAAATGCAAGTGTTCCTGACTATGGAGAATTCCAATTGGGCCCTGATGGAAAGATTTATATAGGCAGGAGAATTCCGATAGTAATTAATTCAACTGCATATCATCTAAGCGTTATTCCCACCCCGATTAATTATCCTGCCAGCATCGTACCTAATGGAATTCAATTATCAGGTATTACCCAGGGCGCATGGAGTTTGCCTACCGTTGTAGTGAATGCGTTAAAAACCACCTGCCCGATTGATTCCTCTAAGGATTGTTCAACTTGCAAGACGGCCTTGGGTTCTGCAAGTATTGCATTGGGTAATAGCACTGCTTATCCAACTTATAACTTGCAGGGAATTCAATTAAATTTTACTGCTCTCACTTCTTTGCAACAAGTGACGGTGAGCATTGCAGACCTCTCATACAGTTGGGATAAAAAAGATTGCAAGAATTGTAATATAGATGCTATAAGTGGAGGATGCTTATTTCCTGCAACTGCTAATCAATCCATGGGCAACCTTGTGTGGAATAACCAATTCAACATAGTGTTGCCTCCAGGAGCTAACAACAATGAATGTCCCGGACAATTGCAGTGGGATTTAGGCAATCCATTGGCACCTGGAACGTATTCAACTCCGATGAATTTATCATTGCCTGTTTCTAATGTACCCAGGGATTGTAAACTCATCATTAATAAATTATGTGTCCGTGTCACATATAAAGATATTAATTGCAATGTATGTGATACCCTCATTTGCCTTTGATAAGAGTTGGATAAAACAAATTCTTATTTAAGAATTCAGTGAAAGCGGTCGCTTGATAAAATAAAGCACAAACATTCCTTGCCGCTAAATGAGGCATTATTAATCTCGGTGACATAAGTACGAGAGCATTGATGAAAGATATTAATTTGAATTTTCCATTTCACTCCACTCGAATTAAAGCCACACAACCAAGTGATACATTCAGCAATAAAGCGACGTTGAATAAAAAGGGAAGTTTTTCATGCTGTAATTTTTATATGATAAAGAATGAATGACAGGTAACCAGCACAGATATGAAATCAAATTTCATAAAACTGAATCCAACTTCAATTGTATTATTAAGAAAAGAAGCAAGTGTTTCACCTTTCAGTTGAACAACAGTAAAAAATATGCCCTACAGCCTTGATCCTAGTTGCAGGACATTGTATTAACAGATCAGACTTACTGCTTCAGTAATTTTTTCGAAGCTGCATGACCTGCGTCATCAGTCATTCGTACAAAATAAATTCCCGGTGTCCATTCACTTACATCCAACGAAAGCGTTGTTCCGCTGATCACACTTTCCACTGTTAGTTTTCCCGTTACATCAAAAACCTGCAGTGTGATATTTCCTTCAAATCCATTATAGGAAATGGTCGTACTGCCGGTTGAAGGATTAGGTGATAAGAACAGATCTGCAATAGATGCGTTGTTGGTTATGGTCATATCCGTTGCAGTTTTAGCAGGAAGAATATTCACCGTATAATCTTCCACTTCTCCGAGGTTGAATATTTCACAGGGTGACGGTGCGGCTCCGTGTTTCATGGATACACGCATGCGTGTAGGTCCGGTAACTGCTGTGGCCGGCACGCTGAATGTATGTGATTCCCAGCCGATCTGCGTCGATTTATAGGCAACCTCTTGTTCACCTGCATCAGTAAAATCACCATCCTGGTTATAGTCAATCCACACACGCCAATATTCTGTAGATCCATAAGGGTTCATGTCCGCGCTCAGGGTGATATCATAACTTCCACCTTGCAACAGGTCCACACTCAGGTAAGTATAATCGGCATAGCCGCCATCACTGTCCGGTGTGCTATTGAGAAGTGATCCAAGGTAAACAAGGTCGATCCATTCTTTGCTTGCATCCAATCCTTTGGAAGCACAATAGCCCGTGCCAAGTGTAGTAAATTGTGCCGCCGGCGAAAAACCGGTAGGACCACTGTTGCAAACGGCTTCGACTTTGTAATTATAAGTAGTTCCTTCGGTTAGTGAGGTAAGGGTAAAGCTTGTGGTGTTGGTTGAAATTTGAGTCCACACCAGTGAGGTGGAAGTCTTGTATTGTATGTGGTAGAGATAAGCATTGGCAACAGGAGACCAACTGATGGTAGCAGACTGATTCGCAATGGCTGATACATTGATATTCACAGGCACATTGCAGGGATCAGTTCCGGTATTATCGAGAAGATGGACGAGTAAAGTATTTACACTTCCTACCACGTAGATGCTTCCATTTTTAGCGATTGCAATTCCCACTCCTTCATTGTATTCATTAATGGTATCGAGCGCATACACCCATTCCTCAGTTCCCGCTGTGCTGTATTTAACTGTCACCATTTGTCGCTTGCCGAGATTGGAACCACCCGGAAATGGACCACCGATTCCTGCCACGAAAATATCACCGTCTTTATCAACGGCCATCATACCCGGTATCTCATCATTGTTAGAATGTTTATCATACCGCTTCGACCATACAAGTGCACCATTGGCTTTTATTTTAAAAGTGATCCAGTCCACGTAAAGGCTTCCCGGAGGATTTTGATTGCCATAAGCCATTATTGCTATGGAATTATCAGTGCTGCTGTATTCCATTCTTGAAGCAAGATCACTTCCACCGAAATCATAGTTTTTTTGCCATAACAGCGAACCCGTAGGATTGAATTTATAGACACGCACATCACCGCTGAAGTTGGGAGATACCCATGTCAGAAAATAAATATTACCTGCTTTATCAAATGCTGCATCTTTCCCGCCAATACCCTCCTGAATATTATTCCACAAGCTGGTGCCGGTTGTATCCAGTACCCAATGCGTTGAATTAGCACTCGAGTAGGCAGTAACACCTGCAACGGCAATCCTGTCGGCTTTGAGGCGGATGTTGTTTACAAAATGAAAAGAGGTGGATGAAGTAAATGTTTTTGCACTAACCCACAGAAGGGTTCCTGCGGGAGACACCTTTACTACCGTGAAACCGGAAGGATAACCTGTAACGCCACCAGAAGTTCCGATGTAAACATTACCTGATGAATCCATCTGGCTGGTAATCTTCGTCCAATACATGCTGAGCGGACTGTTTTGAAAGTAGCTGTAATCCCCATCTATATTTTTCTTGTAAACAAGGTTTCCATTAGGATCATATTTTAGAACGATCAGTGAGTTCGCATGCTTTCCTTCGCTGGGTGAAGTATAGCGAAAACCCACTACTACCGGATTTCCTTGAGGATCAATATGTATCCAGGAAGGGTATTCATAATTAAAAGGAATGGTAGTGGTAGAACTCACCTGCCACAAAAAATTGCCAAATTTATCGCGCTTGGTAAAGTAAATGCCGCTGCTGTGCGTGGTGGTATAGACATTATCTTTTTTGTCGCGGGCAACTGCAGTGCCCGAATTGGAAAGAATGTTATCAGTACTGCGGATCCAGTCAACTGAAACGCCGGCAAAAGAGATGGTAGTTATAAGTAACAAGACTAAAGAGAAAAGAGTATTTTTTTTCATGGTTAATATTTTTATTTAATGTTTCAAGTTAATTATATCATGTGGGGAACGGATTCAAAGACTAAACCGCAATCTTAAGGTGAAAATATGTTGCCACTGCCATTCGAACCATTCAATATCCTTAAACAAGGAAAAGGAGTAGCTGAACCTGTTGAATCTTATGTTAAGGACCCTTGACGACTATCTTATCATCATCAATATATTGGCCTTATGCTTGTCGAAAGAATATCATCCGGCAGCGACGAACCGAAAATAAAATACACATGAAAGTACCGCAGCTGTATAATCAGAGAACGTTTCATCGCTTCCAGACGGAAAACAGAATGACTGATTACCCAAACAATGAAGATTTAGGTACTCAGCATGGGAAATTATTTCCCCCTTTTTCTAAAAATATCATAGTTAAATCATTTTAATTCATAAAAAAATAATGTGATGGGACAAATGGATTATTACAAAAAAGAGCATGAAAAATCTTTCGGATCAAAGACCAATAAGGAAGTAATTCCTGTAATAAGAGTTCCTGAAACACGGCGCGAGTATATCATTGGTCCCGGTGACACACTTTCCGGAATCGCAATGAAATTTTATGGAAAGGAAGACTGGAAAAAAATATATGAAGCAAATAAAAACAAAATCAATACGCCAGATTTGATTAATCCCGGGGTCAGGATCATCATTCCCTGAATTATATTTTTTAGCATGAAAATGATCATCAATGCTGAGATTACGCTTGAATCCTGATGGAAGAGTGCACAGTTAATATTCAACCGATAAGTCAGTGATATCTCTTCAAGAATAAGAGTCATCGTTTGTTACTATTCCTATCATAAAATCCTTCGAAGCAATAAAAAACTAAGAGCACCTGTAAAAAAACGAGGTCACCTTTTCAGATGACCTCGTTAATATATTTTTTTATGATTTGATTATTCCACTATAAATTTCTTCATCAATAATTTTTCACTATCAGTATGGATAACCATCATATAAGAACCTGTTGAAAGTGTGGAAGTTGAAAATGTCCATGTATTGATTCCCTTATTGGCTAAGCGGGTTTCTTCCAGCATCTTCTGGCCCATCACATTAATTATTTCAATAGTGCAGTTACTGCTGTTAAGTGCATTCCAATTAACGGTAAACTGACCACTGGTTGGATTGGGGTAAAGTGAAAGCGCATCCTGGCTGGAGGCAACTCCGGTTTTCATTGGAGAAACATCTATCACATGAAATATTTCACCTCCTTCAATGTCGGCTGAATATAATTCTCCATGAATATCTTCGCCAAAAGTAACATACTCAAAAGCACCTTCCTGCAGCACATCTGCGCTGAGCCATTCATTATTTTCCTGATAAAGAACACGGAACATGCCACTGCAATAATCGTTATAAACATATTTTCCATAGAGGTTGGGGAATTGAGAACCACGATATACAAAACCACCAATAACAGTGCAGTCGCCATTCTGATGCTTGTAATTATATATGGGAGCTGTAAGCACATCACTCTGATCGCAGTTGGCAGGTTCAAATTTATGTTTTCCTTCTTTGCAGTCCCAACCATAATTTTCACCACCATTACTAGCTGCCGGCTGATAATTAACTTCCTCCCATTTATCCTGTCCTACATCAGCAATCCAAAGATCGTTCGTCAAACGATCGAAGCTCCATCGAAACGGATTGCGCAATCCCAACGCCCAGATTTCCGGCGCATATCCTGCAACGTTCACAAAAGGATTAGAAGGGGGAATTTTATAAGCAGTTTCAGAATTAACATCAATCCGCAACATTTTACCCAGCAATTCAGCGGGATTTTGTGCATTCTCAAATGGATCACCGGCATCTCCTCCATCACCTAACCCGATATACAAATATCCGTCTGCGCCAAACCGAAGACAACCTCCATTATGATTTGCAAAAGGTTGTTTCACTTTCAGTATTATCTTTTGACTTAACGGATCCGCCTTGTTAGGATCATTTGGCATTACCTGAAACCGCGCAATCCTGGTATTTCCTTCCAGTGTGATGTAGTTGACATAGAAATACCCGTTTGTTGCGTAATCAGGATGAAATGCAAGTCCGAGTAAACCCTGCTCTGCGCCATCATACTTAACCCTTGAAGTAAGGTCAATAAATGGTTCGGCGGATTTATTTCCATTCTCATCTACTATCCAGATTTTTCCGGGTTGCTCGACAATAAATAAACGGCTGTCGCCGCAATTTTGGATGTCAAGCGGATGGTTAAAACCTTCCGCAAAATCTTCCAGCTCTAATTCCGGTATTACGGTTTGTGCAGCGCAAAAACTTACTGTCAGCGCCAGAGCGAACAATGTAAAATAGCTTTTCATGAGTCCTTTTTTTTAGTGATTAAATTATGGTTTACAATAAATGAATGCAGAAGATCGTGCACGATTCCTGAGTACAAGATCAGTTAACAATAAATGTTCCGCACCATAATCATATATTATTGTTATTGCATTTGAATAGTTGTCATTTCCCTTATAACAAACTTCATTATTGAGTTATCCTTGCATTTTGCCTCGCATTTTTAGTCAGCACATTTTTTTCATTTACCTGAAAAATAGTTTTCAGGAAGAAAAACAACCTTCAGTATTGTGTAAGTTGTTCCCCTGATACCACTTTAATTCCTCATTTGCCATGAGCTATTGAATTTTCAGATGGCCATGAAACATTTAATTATATTGCTATTCGTCATAATTGGCATTCATTATATATATTAAATTACAGTTTAATAAAACCTGATTTACCCGATTTTAATTTTGAGCGATATTCCTTTGGTCAGCATTTTTTAACAAGTTCTATTGAACAATCGGATTTTCAATCCAATAATAATCTCCCTCTATCTTTCAGGATAAAATGTTTTACAATGGTTGATCCTTCTCAACCGACCTCTGTCTTTTTTCAAAAAGCACCTGAAAATCTTATCTTAAATAATCGCAGATGCAAAGAATTTAAATACCTTGAGAAGCTGTAATGCAACAAGGCAAATAATCACTCATCATTGCAGAAAGATTAAACATTCATTTAAAGATTTCATGTTGATCCGGAAACATATACTCCTCTTAAGTGTATTGCTGTTCCTTATTACCAATTCCGCTTTCGGACAGGAAAAAGTAATTACAGGTACTGTGTCTTCTTTGGAAAACGGCGAACCGGTTGCTTTTGTAACCATTGTTGTGAAAGGAACCAACAATGGAGCAAGCACTGATCTGGATGGAAAATATTCTATTCAACAGTTGTCAGCGGCTGATACACTTATTTTCAGTTTTGTCGGTTATGCGACGCAAAAAATTCTTGTTGGAGAACAGAAGGTCATCGATGTTAAGTTAAAGGCTACTTCCCAACAGCTCGATGAAGTGGTGGTTACCGCTTTAGCAGTCAACCGTCAGAAACGCGAGCTCGGCTATTCAACAGATAAAGTGGATGGAGCAGAAATCCAGCAATCCAATTCACCCAATGTGCTGAATGCACTCACCGGCAAAGTATCCGGTGTGCAGATCACCAACCCTGATGGTGTTGACGGAGGCACCACACGCATCACCATTCGTGGCAACAACAGCATTGACGGAAACAATCAACCATTAATTGTTGTGGATGGAATACCGATCAGCAACGATCCCGGATTGACTGACATCGGCAGAGGCCGCGACTGGGGTTCTGCCATCAACAATATCAATATGGAAGATGTGGAAGACATCACGATTCTGAAAGGTGGCGCAGCGTCTGCATTATATGGTTCAAGAGGCGCGAATGGTGTGGTGCTCATCACCACAAAAAGAGGAACACAACAAAGAGGGTTGGGTGTCACTTATAATTTTGCTTACAAAATAACGCATCCTTATCGCTACCGCGATGTGCAAAATACTTATGGAGGTGGCGCTCCTTCGGGTTTATATACACCACCTGATTTCAACTATGCACCTGATGGCACGCCGATGCTTCCGTCATTATCTACGGATGCTGATTTTGGTTACCCTGGTTCCGCGGTATCGTGGGGCCCTGCCTATAATGACCAGATGATTTTATGGTGGGATAGCATCATGCGGCCATGGTCACCACAACCTGATAATCTGAAGATACCTTTCAAAAATGGTTACAGTGCCACCCATAACATTGCAGTGGAAGGTGGTGGCGAAGCGGGCACGTTAAGAGTCTCGCTGACAAGAACAGATAACACGCCGATTGTTCAAAACAGCAACTATAATCAGACTACGCTCAGCACTAATTCACTGTTGAAAGTTTCTGACAGAATCAGTCTCGGTTTTACAGCCGCATTTACTAACTACCATCGGCTCAACAGTCCCATGCTTGGTGAAGATCCAAGCGCTTTTACGAAAGGTCTTTTGTACTCCTGGCCGCGCAGCTATCAGGGCGAAGATCTTTCGCATTATGCACTGGCTGATGGAACACAAGATCCGTTGGAAGGTTATCCTTACCTGTATATCGATCAGCATTTGTGGTGGAATTATTACAACAACAACACAACACTCGACCGTACCAAACTAACCGGCGGACTCACGCTTAATTATAACATCACTTCCTGGCTCAATTTCACCGGTCGCACCGGAATAGATTATACCTACGATGAGTATGAGCAGAAAAATAAACCTACTGATCTGATCGGCTTGATGAATGGATATTATTCGGTAACCCAACAGCGCGATCGCAGTTATAATTATGAATTTTTGTTTACTGCTACCGCGAATAAAATTTTTAATTCGGATGTGAACGTGCGGTTCAATGCAGGAGGTTCGAGCTGGGACCGTGACATGTACAATCAAACTGCACATTCCGGAACATGGTATTTTCCAAACTGGTATAGCTTATCGAATTATACAGCAGCGGTGTATGGTCAGGATGCAGCAGGAAATATTATCGTGATCAATAAAGGCGATGATCCTGCAACACTGATTCCCCAATCAACTTTCTACCGGAAAAGAATAAATTCCTTGTATGCATTTTTAAATCTCTCTTATAAGAATTACCTGTTTGTTGAACTCACCGGTCGCAATGACTGGACCTCTACCCTACCGGAAAATGCCAACTCCTATTTTTATCCGGGCATCTCCGCCAGCTTCATTGCATCGGATGCTTTTCATTTCAAAAGCGACAAGCTCAGCTTCTTAAAGATAAGAATGGGTGCATCGCAAACAGCAACCGATACCGATCCTTACCTCACGGAATTTTATTATACCACCGGACTTTTTGGTGGTGATCAATATTCTACTTTTCCCAATACCATTCCTCCCGTTGCCTTAAAACCACAACGGGTGAATTCCTTTGAAGTCGGAACCGGTCTTGGCTTCTTCAACGACCGCCTCACCTTTGATTTCACCTGGTACTATAAGTATTGCTTCGATCAGATCATTTCACTTCCGTTGCCTGCTTCTTCCGGTGCTCCTTTGGTTTCTATCAATGAAGGTGTACTGAGCAACCGTGGAATTGAAATCACCTTGAATGCAACAGTGGTGCAGCAAACATTTTTTGCTGTTAAAACAGGATTGACATTTTCAAGAAACAGGAATACAGTTGTCAGCTTGGGTGATTATGCCGATACGTATATTCTTGCAGATATCTGGGGAGAAAACGGTCCGCAGATGGCATTGCATGCAGGAGATGATTTCGGAACCATCTTAGGATGGGATTATGTCTACAAAGATGGACAACCTGTTGTGAGTGATGATGGAAAGAAATATGAAATTACAGATACCCGCGTCCCGATAGGAAATGCATCACCGGATTTTCTTGCAGGATGGACCACAGAGTTCCGGTATAAAAATTTCACGCTGCGTACATTGATTGATACGAAGTGGGGCGGCGATATTTATTGCGGTTCCTACGTGATTGGTTTGCAGACAGGTCAAAGCCCTGAAACACTTACGGAACGTGATGGCGATGGATTGCCTTTTACAGATGCGGAAGGAAATGAAAGTAATACAGGCATTATTCTTCCCGGCGTGCATGAAGATGGAACGCCGAATGAAACGATCGTTCATTATTACTATAAATATCTACCGAATGCAGGCGGATGGGGTCATTTTCTTTCGTCGCCCGGCATTGTAGAAGATACGTGGGTGAAGTTTCGTGAAGTAACTTTATCCTATTCACTTCCCTCCAGCATAGTGAACAAGCAAAAGATTTTCCAGGAGCTGTCTCTTTCCATCACCGGCAGGGATTTGTTTTACATCTACACTACGGTTCCAGATAACATCAATCCTGAAGGACTGATGGGAGCAGGTGATGCGCAGGGATTTGAATGGGCATCACTTCCGGGTACGCGATCTTTTTCTTTTGCCATCAATGCGAGATTTTAAATGAAAGAAATGAAGCAATTATTTTTCAATACTGACAAGCTGCAATTTCCCATTTACTCAGGCAGAATGCGTTTGCTTTGTATAGCATGCTTCTTTGTCTTTTCAACAACTTCCTGCAGAAAGGATTTTGAAGAGATCAATAAAAACCCAAACGGATTTACTACTGCCAGTGATGGTTCACTTTTTAATTCCGCGATCAGTTCATTGCAATCAGGATGGAATGAACAGCTCTATGTAAATATTTCTGTGGTGTATAAGGAAACACAATTGGTGGCCTTGCCGCAAGTTCGATGGAACAATTATACACTGGGCACAGAAGAAATCTGGACGAACTATTATACGATACTTCCGAACCTTCGTGAGTTGGAAAAAAGATTTCAATCGCTTGATACCAGTGTCGCAGAAGTAAAGAATATGATGGCGATGGAAAAAATTATCCTCGCCTACAAGACTTTCAAGGTGACTGATTTGTTTGGCGACATTCCATTTTCGGAAGCAGGCTATGGATTCCAGGATGTAAACCAGTTGCATCCGAAGTTTGATGCGCAGGAATCCATCTACAAAACTTTGTTGAATGAATTGCAATGGGCTTCCCAACATTTAGATCCTGCAGCAACCACAGCAGAACCTTTTCTCACTTTCAAAAATTTCGACAATTTATTTTTTGGAGATGTATTGAAGTGGCAAAAGTTCGCGAATTCATTGCGACTGCGCTATGCCATGCGCATGGTAAACAAGGAACCTATTCTTGCAGGTGACATCATTAAAGAGATCTTCGAAAATCAGCAACCTGTGTTTGGTGCCAATGAATTTGGTCAGTTGAACAATGATCCCAACGAATGCGCTGCCTTGTATCCTTACCAGTTGGGTTACCGGAATGAAAGCAAAGGATGGTCGTTCAACCAGTCAAAAGATGTAAGAATGGGAACCAACATCTGGCACTTGCTTTCGAAACACGACAGCACTGATGGCAGCGGCATTTTCGATCCGAGAGCTTATTACTTTTTCGAAACCAATAATAACGGTGATTGGGTTGCTTTCCCTAACGATCCTCCAACTGCCATTCCTGATGGTGGCATTCCTTATGAATACCATCGCGATCTCAATTATACTATTAAAGGAGCTGACTGTTTGTATTCACCTGTAAACTATTACATCGCACGAGATATGGATTACCAGCCTGACATTTTAATAACAGGAGCAGAAGTACTTTTCATCAGAGCGGAGGCTTACCTTTTAGGAATCGGTGTTGCAAAAGATGTGGGTACTGCAACCTCTGCATTTCTGGATGGCATTCAGTTTTCGATCAGCTTTTGGGAGCATGTAATGAACAACTCGAAGCTGCCGCCAGGTGCGCCATTTTCAAACAACATCACAGTGCCCTCCAACTTAAATTTCTTTTCAGTGCAAAATAACCTCGGCTTTTTTACCGGCGGTGAAGACGAACAACTGAAAGAAATATATGAACAATGCTGGATCGATATGTTCAGGCAACCGCAGGAAGCATTTGCATTGGCAAGACGAACAGTGTTAACTCCTCATGAAGGAAATCCGAGCGAAGTGTATCGTTTTCCGATTCCACCTTCGGAGGTTTCTTATAATGAAATGAATTGGATGAGTGCGATTGGATCGTTGGGGGATAATTTGAATGAGAAGGTGTGGTGGATGAAATAACGCTCCCCTGATTCGTCTGCGACGAATCTTCCCCTTTCTGCGAAAAGCAGAGAGGGGGTGCCTCACGCAGTGAGGTGGGGAGAGTCCAAAAACTTATATCAGTATCTAAAAACTATATCAATCATATGAAACATCAAACCCTACCTATTCATTTTGTCTTTTCCCGCGAACTTAGAAGGAATCAAACTCCAGCAGAAAAGCTCTTATGGGATAGCTTCGTAACAGAAAATTAAATGGATTTAAATTTCTTCGTCAACATCCCATTATTGTATCGAAGGTGGACCGTAGAACAAAGTTCTACATAGCGGATTTTTTTTGTGCACAAAAGAAAATTGTTGTGGAGCTTGATGGAGGAATTCATGCCCTGCAGGTTGAATACGATAAGGAAAGAGATCTTATAATGAAGGAACTGGGATTGATGGTTTTGCGATTTACAAATGACGAAGTATTAAAGAATGTTTATGAGGTGTTAGCAAAAATAAAGCAGCAACTTCATATACCTAATGAAGTGATTTAACTCTCCCCGTCCCACTTCGTGAGACATCCCACTCTGCGAAAAGCAGAGAGGGGACGGTTCGTCGCAGACGAATCAGGGGAGAGTACACCTCACACAAAAAGCTAACTATTTTGCCATATTTTCATACTACATTTACTTCTAAATCTTTTACTGAAAATAATTATTCTCCCATGAAAAAAAGTTACCTAAAGTTTCTTACTTCCCTAATCCTTTGCACGCAATTAACCTTTAATCTCCACGCCCAATCCAACCAATACCTCGACTTCGACGGCGTAGATGATTACGTAAGTGTCGAAAACGGTTCTGCAGCCATTGCCGGCGGAACAGGCATTACCATGACCGGTTGGTTTTATGACAACGCTCTCGGCTATGGACAAGGCATGATGGGCTTTCGAGCAACCTCCTGTGGCTTTTATATGATTCAGTTGAACAATGGCTCCATAGAATGTCGTTTTATAAATTCCGCGAATACACTCTATGAAGTGGTGGCACCTAATTTTACGACTGTACCACAAGTGTGGCAGCATTTTGCATGGGTGTATAACGGTTCTTCTTTAAGTCTGTACGTGAATGGTAGCTTATCAGGAACTGCTCCGGCATCAGGCAGCATTACAAATACCGTTACACCTTTCGCTATTGGTAAAAGCATCCTGAGTGGTTTCAATTTTCTCTACAATGGAAGGATAGATGAAGTTTCTGTGTGGAACAAAGCGTTGTCGCAGACAGAGATACAGGACATGATGGACAACGAGCTTACAGGCACAGAACCCAATTTGAAGATGTACTACAAATTTAACCAGGGCGTGCCCGGAGCAGACAATACCGGCATCAGTGCATTGCTTACAGAAGTAAATACGCCAACCTATGATGGTGATCTCTTAAATTTCGCACTCAACGGAGCCACCTCCAATTTTAACGGAACGCTCAATGCATCTTTTCAATCCATCTCTTTTCCACCTGTTCCCACCAAGCTTACTTCTGATCCGCCTTTTAATCTCACTGCAAGTTCCACTTCAGGATTGGCCGTGAGTTACACTGTTCTTTCCGGACCTGCAACAGTGAATGGAAACACGGTAACACTCAACGGCACTCCCGGAGCCGTAACGATTCAGGCAGATCAAGCCGGTAATGGTACATTCGATCCTGCCGCCCCCGTATCAGGTACCTTCAATGTCGTAGATCCCGCTGCGAATGTTGCGGTAATTGTTCCACTTGATCCGTTGAATGCAACAGATGTTTATATGCCGGAGCTTGGGACGATGCAGTTAGCTGCAATGGTTACGATTCCTGATACACCTTTGTTTGCTGTGCAGAGCGTGGAGTTTATCATCAACGGTCAATCACTTCCTGCCACTGCTCATGCCAATAATCATTACACTGCCTGGTGGACGCCACCTGCTTATGGCGCTTACACCATTCAGATTTCTTCTACCAGTAATTTCGGTGCGGTGGTTACACAGAACGTAGATATCAATGTAGTGCAGAGTGTTTCCGATATCAACAACGTAGTTGCATTCAACGGACTGTGGTTGGATTCAGGAACACCATCATTGATCGCCAGCGGAAATCTTCCTTCTTATGTCGGCGCTTTCGATACCATTATTGCCACCTTGAGCGTGACGTGCCCGACGGGTGGATGCGATCCATGGGACAGAGTGGCAAGCGTAGATGTGATGAGCAAAGAAGGAGAATGGTTTGAAGTGATCCGGTACATCACCCCTTATGGAGTGCCTTGTTCTCACAATATCGACTTGGCGGATTACATGTCGATGCTGCAGGGCAAGGTTACCTTCCGGGCGAATTGTCTTACACTCACCAATGGTTATGTGTACGAGTTGAAGTTCAATTTCAAACAGGGCGCTCCTGCTCATAAATACAGCAAGGTGCAACAGGTATGGAAAACCATTTATCCCTTCGGCGATTACGCGAACCTGCAACCAGTGCCTGCTTATAATTTCAGTTATCCCGAGCTGGCTGTAGCATCCAGGTTGAAGCTGGTGAGCACCGGCCACGGATGGGGAACGCTGAATACTTCCAATGCAGCAGAGTTCTACAATGCCACGCATGACATACAGGTGAATGGTGTGAATGCATTTTCGCAGCACAACTGGACCACGTGCAATCCTAATCCTGATGGTTGTTCTCCGCAAAACGGCACCTGGACTTACAACCGTGCGGGCTGGTGTCCGGGCTCTATTGCAAAGCCGTTTGATTATGATATGACCCCTTATATTTCAACCGCCGGCATGAGTCTCGATTATAAATTTTTGTCCACGTATGTAGATCAGTGTCATCCTGACAATCCAAATTGCGTGACAGGCACTACATGCTCTGATTGCAATGATGGTTTTAATCCAACACTCGATGTCAACTGCAATCTCATTACCTGGTTTGATAATCCGGATGCTATAACAGCGATTAATGATATTGCACCTTTTACATTCGTTATTTATCCGAATCCATCCAGCGGCACCTTCATCCTCAACGGAGATATGGCCGCGCATAAAAATTATACCGTCACAATATTTGATGTGATGGGACATGCCATCAAATCCTTCAAGTGGAACGGACAAAAAACCACGATGGATCTTTCGAATTATTCGAAAGGAGTTTACTTAGTAGAAGTACGCGATCAGATGGAGAAGGTGTTTAAGAAAGTGGTGGTGGAGTAGAAATAAAGTGTTGAAAGACTGCTTGCGGTTTGAAACATACACGGCTAAAAAATATTATGAAAGTAAATTCAGTGAACAGTTTGAGTTGATTGTTATTTCAAATAGCGATTTCAGTTCATCGGCAGAAACACTATCAAGAACAAACCAAGTGAATTTAATTAGAAGAAAGCAACTTGAAAAAATGCTTTCCGAAAATGAAGTAACGATTCAAGATGTTTACTAACATGAAAGTCAGAGGATGCGAAAAATATAGCCAATGAATAGTTTTCATATTCCATTCACGTTCATGATATAAATTCCCCAGTAATTGCAGTTACATCCATACCAGCTCAATCAATCGAACTCATATTACCATACCTGTCGCCGGTCTTGGTGGTGATAGGAATGATGCTTTCCAAACGGTCCAGGTCAGACTTCGACAAGGAATATGCTGTAGCAGCAATGTTTTGTTCCAGGTAACTGATTCTTTTAGTTCCCGGAATGGGAAAAGCGCCTTTTGCAATAGTCCAGGCTAATGCCAGTTGCGTAGTCGTCACTCCGTTGGTCGGGATTTTATAATCCCGTCCTTTTGAGCAATTGGATTTTCAATCCAATAAAAAACCCCTTCACCAGCTCAAGTTCAAGCAAAGTCCAGGTGCAAGCAAAAACTTTTTCAGCTTTGCACAAGCTATCAGGATTTTATCAATTTATCTACTTCATCTTTTAAACCCGGCAGATGTCGCACGATGATCAGCCAGATATTATCATCCTGCACAGAATCATATTCGTGAGCGATAATGTTTCGGAGGGCAATAATTTTTCTCATATCGGAAATAGCAATTGCGGGATTAAGTTTGCGTAGATCTCCAATTGCTTCACCTATAATCAGTAACTCACGCTCTACGGCCCGCTTAACAGTATAAGCAGCTTTGAAGTCATTAAATGATTTTATACCCTGAATATGAACTGCAATCCCTTCAACAGCATTGAATACATCCGTGAGTAGTTTTTTTTCATCATCACTCATACAATGCAGTCTTTGTACTGTTCAGTTTCTTAATAAAGTATGGATTTCGCAGAGAACCCTCTGTAAGCAAATCAATTTCTCTTCCAAGATAATCTTCAAGACGGAACAACAGATCAAAATATAATTCACCTTTCTCCAGCGGATCAAGTTTTTCAGGAAAGGAAATCACAAAGTCCACATCACTCTGATCTGTAAAATCATCTGTGCATACAGAACCAAAAGCATACGCTCGATCTACCTTATGCTCTCTGAAAATCCGAATTACTTCCGGTAACTTTTGCTTAAGAAATGAATTCATCATTGATAAAAATTTACACCTGCTATTGTCAACTTCCAACTTCACTACAAAGCAAATAAAAAAAGCACAAAACGTTGATGCTTTTTCATTTCAACTGTTATAATTATAATTTCAACGTTCGCATGCGAATGCAACACTACAACTCGCAATTGCTGATTATCTTATCAATCAATCGAACTCATATTACCATATCTGTCTCCTGTCTTTACAGTAATTGGAATAATGCTTTCCAACCGGTCTAAATCTGCTTGTGATAATACATGTGCTGTCGCTGCAATATTTTGTTCCAGGTAACTGATTCTTTTTGTTCCCGGAATGGGTAAAGCGCCTTTTGCAATCGTCCAGGCTAATGCCAGTTGCGTAGTCGTCATTCCTTTTTCAATTGCCACTTTTTGAACTTCATTCAACAGTTCAATATTTTTTTGAAATTGCTCGCCCTGGAATTTAGGCACCGTTCGTTTGAAATCATTTTCGGGGAAATCCTCAGGTGTTTGAAATTTGCCGGATAAAAATCCACGGCCTAACGGAGAATAAGCCACTAAGGTAATTCCCAATTCCTCCAGGGTATCCATAATGCCTCTTTCTTCCACACTTCGCTCAAAGAGAGAATATTCTGTTTGCACTGCTGATAAGGGATGCACGGCATGTGCCTTCCGAATGGTTTCCGATGATACTTCGGAAAGTCCGATGTATTTTACTTTGCCCTCTTTCACTAATTCAGCCATAGCCGCAACGGTTTCTTCCACCGGTGTATTTTTATCCAGGCGATGCAGATAATACAAATCAATATGATCCGTGTTCAAATGTTTGAGGGAGCGTTCTGCTGCCTTTTTTACATACTCCCTTTTGCCATTTACTATCCAGAGTGGTTTACCATCGTCATCAATTTCGCTTCCGAACTTGGTGGCAATAATGTATTGATCCCGGTTCCCTTTGGTGGCTTTTGCAATGAGTTGTTCATTTAAGAAAGGACCATACAATTCAGCAGTATCCAAAAAGTTTCCGCCCAGTTCCAAAGAACGGTGAATGGTAGCGATCGCTTCTTTTTCATCGGATTTTCCATAAAGGTCTGCTCCTGCAAAGGGCGTCATGCCCATGCAACCCAAACCGATTTGCGGACCTGTCAGTCCCTGTGTTCCTATTTTTAATTGTTTCATGGTGTACTATTTTTTGATGGTGATGCAAAGCAATAACTATTTCGCTTAATAATATTGTAGATACATCATGGCTCCTCAAAGGGGCGCTTTTCTCCTGTACCTTACTGTCGCTCCGATTGAACATTTTGGTCAACGTCAGCTTGACTAAAGTTTTGCTGACTCCATTTTTTTGCGCCCTTCGGCTGCGCTCAGGGAGCAAAAAAATTCACCCCGGAGCGAAGCCAAAAATCCGGTCGCTGAGCGGAGCCGAAGCTGTCCCTGAGCGGAGCCGAAGCTGTCGCTGAGCGGAGCCGAAGCGTGAAGATTTTTGTGATGAGAATATTATGATACCATTAAATTTATGTAGCGAACCAAACACTTTCACTAAGAGAACAGAAAGGCAGTACGACTCATTCTCCTAACAGCATTATTTATTTCGGGATTTTATTACTTTAGCTGAGCTTACTTTTCTCACCTTTCAACCACCATTCAAAAACCACAACTATGATCAGAAACCTTACGCGCAAAGTGTTGTTGGCAAATTTTGCAACGATACTTTTTTCAGCCGCACCGCTGCTGACCTTTTCACAATCGGCGACTGCTCAAAAGACTGCCATCTCCTTAGTGTCTGATGACGGCAATACTACCGTTATCAGTTTTAACCCCGGAGCCATGGTACAGCAAACAGTCAACACACCGGCAGGCAATGCCGTGGTGATAAAAGTAGATGCCGGAACGCCGATGCTGCAGAAGGATTTTCCGGATCTTCCGAAACTCACTACCAGCATTATTATTCCTGATGATAAAAATATGCAGGTGACAGTTTCTTCCAGCAGCTATACTGATTTTGAAAATGTGAAGGTAGCTCCCTCCAAAGGATCACTGAAAAGAGATGTGCAGCCTTCCGATGTTCCTTACGTATATGGCAGCGTATACCAGGAAGATGCTTTCTTCCCGCAACACCTCGCTGAAATGAGGGATCCTTACATCCTCCGTGATTTCAGGGGACAAACCGTGATCGTGTATCCGTTTCAGTATAATCCTGTTACCAAAACATTGCGCATCTATTCTGAGATCACGGTAACTGTTTCACCTAAAGCTGAAGGCACAGCGATTAATATTTTAAATAAGAATTACAACGACGACAAGATTGCAACCGAGTTCGATCGCGTGTATACGAATCATTTCCTCAATTACCAAAAGGATACCCGTTACACACAACTTGAAGAAGAAGGAAACATGCTCATCATCAGCTATGGCAGCTTTATGGATGAGATGCAGCCGTTTGTTGACTGGAAAAGACAAAGAGGAATGCCTACCGAAATGGTGGATGTTGCAACCATTGGAAACACCAAAACTGCTATTAAAAGCTATGTGGCAAATTATTATAACACGAATGGTCTTACATTTCTGCTGCTGGTAGGAGATGATCCACAGGTAAAAACAAGCAGCACCAATGCGGGTGATTCCGATAATGACTACGGATTTATCTCGGGCAATGATCATTACCAGGAAATTTTTGTGGGACGTTTTTCGGCCCAGACCGATGCCGAGGTGACTACCCAGGTGAACAGAATTCTTGCCTATGAAAAAACACCTATTGATGATAATTATTTTGCAAAAGGTATTTGTCTCGCATCCAATGAAGGTCTCAACATTGGTGATGATGGTGAAGCTGATTACCAGCATGAAGACCTCATCCGCACACAGTTGCTCGATTATACTTACACCGATGTTGCTGAATTATTTGATGGCACACATGGCAATGTAGATGCAGCAGGCAATCCTTCCGACAATAATCTCAGAGACCTGGTGAATGCAGGAGCTGGCATTATTCAATATACAGGTCATGGCAGCACTACAAGCCTGGGTACTACAGGCTTTAACAACGCTGATGTAGGCACGCTCACCAATACAACCAAATGGCCTTTCGCCTGGATCGTTGGATGCTCTGTAGGCGCTTTCAGAACAAGTACCTGCTTTGCTGAATCATGGGCACGCGCTACCAGCAATGGTCAGCCAACAGGTGCTTTGTCGTCTTTTATGTCCACCATTTTACAGTCATGGGCCGAACCCATGGAAGCACAGGATGAGATCAACCTGATCCTGACTGAAAGCTATGCAAACAAGATCAACAGAACCTTCGGTGGATTATCCATCAACGGATGTTTCAGCATGAATGATAAATATGGCAACAGTGGAAATCAAATGACTGACACGTGGATCATTTTTGGTGATCCTTCTGTTGTGGTTCGCACAGCGCAGCCTACTTCTTTTTCGGTATCTCACGATCCAAGCATTTTTCCCGGAGCAAGCACCTTTTCCGTAGCATGCGACATGGAAGATGCATTAGTTGCGCTTACAGTGAATGGAACCATATTGGCCACTGCAAAAGTTTCCGGTGGCATTGCATCGCTTTCATTCAATCCCCTTGTAAATGAAGATCCACTTACGCTGACTGTAACCGGTTATAATAAAACACCTTACCTGGCGACTATTGCGGTAAAGGCTCAGTCCTCCGGTCATGTAGTAGGAGGTTACCAATTAATGAATGATGCTGTGCTCTCTTCTTTATCCGGAACGATAACTTACGGCACTACGCTTCCCAACCTTACACGAATGGAAAATAACTTACCAGGAAACGCCATTTCGGTTTACCCTAACCCGTTTGACAAGCTGGCTTCCATTTATTACAACCTCCCGTCAGATGCTGCTGTAACAGTTACCATTTACAATCAAACCGGTCAGGAAATAAAGAGGTTAATCGACAATGAAAAACTGGCTGAAGGTTCCTACCAATTTACGTTTGATGGAACTTCCCTACCTCCCGGTTCTTATTTCTGCCAGGTGGTGATTGATGGAAAGCCACAGGTTACAAAGCTGCTTATTGCGAGGTAATCAGTAAAGAATTTTAATTTTCAAATATGGAAGAGCTACTGCAAAAAAACAGGAGCTCTTCCTGTTTTAAAAGGTTCAATTACCCGCGCGTTGATATTAGTAATTTCAGGTAACATCTCACTCAGTGAGCAAAAAAATTTGGTTGATGAGGAGTCGAAGCGTGAGGATTTTTGAAAATACAGCCTCTATTTTTTTACGCCCTTCGGCCGCGCTCAGGGAGCAAAAAAAACAAACTCACGTCCATTTGTAGCATACTATGGCTTTCATTGCTTCACAAATAGTTTTTGTGTTCCATTCACCTTCATGATATAAATTCCTGCCGGGAATGCAGTTACATCAATTGACGCTTGTAACTGATGATTGTTAATGGTTACCATGCCATTCATCCACAAACGCCCGGTGATATCAGTAATTTCAACCAAAACCTCTTTTTCATTTTCCATCACACCGGTGAGTGTAACCTGTTCTTGAGCAGGATTGGGATAAATAGTCCAACTGATTTTATCATTTATAACATTATTGATTCCAATTGTATTCAATAATCCATATACCAGAAATTTTCCTGAAAAGGTGGGAACGTACACTTTACCATTTGCAATGGTCGGACAAACAAATTTTGCAAATCCACCGATAGAATCATTGGCGAGGTTGAGCTGTGAATTCCATAATTCATGTGAAAGGTCAGTGGCATCATAAGCACGTAAAATACCTGGCCGGGTTTGCTGATTGGCATCACCACTCAGTGGAAGGGTGGCCCATAAAATTCCGGAGCCCGCAGCATTTCCATTGGAGGAGATCGAAAGCATTCCCCCGGGTTGTCCATTGCTTGCGCTCACTGCACTCTGCATGGCCTCGGGCTGATCGAGTTGCTGCGTATTGTAATTGATACGATAAGCGCGCAGGTGCTGATTGGAAGGCCAGATATAAATGTAATCATCTGCTTCACTGTGCCAATACACCGCGCCACCATGCAACTGATTGTTGGTGCCCATGGAGAATTCCTGGATCACATGATCGGCAGCAACATCCACGCCGCCCATCGTGTCGCGGTTAACAATATACACCTTACCTTCCTTGCCACCACTGATGGCCCAGTTGGTGCCGGGCACCAGCAAAAGTCCCTGCGAGCCCAGATCAATGTCGTACGTTTCGAGTACATCAAAATTCATGGGTGTAAAAAAGCTGAGTACTTCCAGTGTGTTACCGGTCGGATGTAATTTCAAAAAACTCTCACCACGATTTGTAATGTCTGCAGGATTTCCGTTTTCACCCACCGAACCATTACCGGTTGACAGATACAGGTTGCCGTCATCATCGGCACTGATACCTTGTCCGCTCATCCAGATGCCCGCGTTGTAACCGGTAGGTGAATCCATCCAGACACATTTCTGTTGTAGTGTGCCGGCATCATAACCGATCACCCAACCATGATAAGGACCCCAATCGCAATGAGAGGCCCATGCGATGTAGACAATTCCATTCACGAGCGTAATCGCTGGCCTTTGATTTTGTTTTTGTGAATCGAAAGCAATCGTATCGTTCACACTGCCATCACCTGTGCCCGGATATTTTGCTTTGATCAGTACAGGACTGAATGATTGCTCATTGCCATTGGTGATATTCAATGCATGCAGCCATTGTTCATAGCCGCCGCTATTCTTTTTATCTCTGCTTACAAAATACATCGTTTTGGAAACCGTATCAATCACCGGTGTTCCCACAATACCCATATTGCCGGAGAAATCCTTGTAGTTTCCTCCGCAGGCGCCTGTCATGTCGGTGTTTTTTACGACTGCAGTTCCTGCAGAGGTGAAATTCTGTTGCCAATAAGGTGTTGCTAAAGACGCATCATCCGCATCAAAAGCATAGACGCTGTTATTCACGGTAGTAACATATACCACATTCTTTTTTCCAATGCCTGGGAGATCTAAATTACTCACCACCAATGGTTGTGTATAAATCTGATCATCTACGAAACGCGTGAAGAGTTTTCCGAAATTATTCTGATACACATTCGCGACAGTGAGCTGTGTTTCGTTGAGATTGGCACCTGTGCGTGCAAGATCATTGTGTTGTGTAAGCACCGAAACCTGTGCAGCAGCAAACAATGAAATTACGGAACCGATAAAGAGTAGTATTGACCTGAGCATAGAAATAATTTCATTAAAGGTAGTGTGAAGTGGACAATAGATTTTAAATAAATAATGGAATAACTTTGATGATAACATAAGTTTTCCCGGACTCGTTTCGGAATAGCGCTCAAAAATTTTGTAACTTCCATTTTTTAAAACCTTAAAAAAATAAATGATGATAACTAAACTTCCTTTGATCATTTGCACTACGATTGTACTGCTGTGTGGCTGTGTAAGCACCAAAAAGTATCAGTCGCTGGAATCTGATAACAAAACTTTGCAAGCGAAGAATGACGCGATTTCACTGGACAATATCAATTGTCAGAACAGTCTCTCTTCCGCCAACGCACGGGTTACCGGACTGCAGGATCAGTTAACCGCAGAGCGCAGTAATCTGCAGGCTTTACAATCGGCATTGGACAAGTGCCTTACTTCGAGCGGCCAGGGCAATGTGAATATTTCCAAACTGGTGGATGAGATCAATGCTTCGAATAAGTACATCCAGGCATTGGTTGCTTCTAAGAATAAGAGTGACTCTCTGAATATGTTATTGACTAATAATCTTACAAGATCATTAAGCAAGGAAGAAATGCAAGACGTGGATGTGCAGGTATTAAAAGGAGTGGTGTACATCTCTCTTTCCGATAACATGCTTTACAAATCAGGGAGCTTTGAAATAGCTGATAAAGCATCGGCCACCTTAACGAAGATTGCAAAAATCATAAAAGACTATGGTGATTATGATGTATTGATTGAAGGCAATACGGACAATGTGCCCATTTCACAAACCAATATCCGCAATAACTGGGATCTGAGTGTGCTCCGTGGATCTTCTGTAGTGCAGGCATTACAGAATAACTATGGTGTAGATCCGAAACGTCTTACTGCTGCAGGTCGCGGAGAATATAATCCGATCGCAAGCAATGATACGGATGCAGGAAAAAATCTGAACAGACGTACGCAGGTTATTATCACACCTAAGCTGGATCAGTTTATGGAGTTGATCAATAAAGCACCGGAGACGGATTCAACTGGTGTGAAGAAGTAGGATTTAAAAAAATCCGGTCGCTGAGCGGAGCCGAAAAATCCGGTCGCTGAGCGGAGTCGAAGCGTGAGGATTTTTAAAATGATCATTTATTTTTTTCAGCTCTTCTGATATTTTTTGCGCCCTTCGGCTGCGCTCAGGGAGCAAAAAATCCGGGCGTTGGGCGAAGAAAACCCCAGCCCGCTATTTTTCTTTTTGCGCCCTTGGCTGCGCTCAGGGGCAAAAATTCCGGCCGTTGGCGAAACTGAAATATCCGGTCGCTTAGCGGAGCCGACGCGTGAGGATTTTTAAAATGATCATTTATTTTTTTTCAGCTCTTCTGATATTTTTTGCGCCCTTCGGCTACGCTCAGGGAGCAAAAAATCCGGGCGTTGGCGAAGCTGAAAAATCCGGTCGCTGCGCGGAGCCGAAGCGTTAGGATTTTTAAAATGATCATTTATTTTTTTCAGCTCTTCTGATATTTTTTGCGCCCTTCGGCTGCGCTCAGGGAGCAAAAAATCCGGGCGTTGGCGAAGCTGAAAAATCCGGTCGCTGAGCGGAGCCGAAGCGTTAGGATTTTTAAAATGATCATTTATTTTTTTCAGCTCTTCTGATATTTTTTGCGCCCTTCGGCTGCGCTCAGGGAGCAAAAAATCCGGGCTTTGGCGAAGCTGAAAAATCCGGTCGCTGAGCGGAGCCGAAGCGTGAGGATTTTTAAAAATGCTTCCTCCTATTTAATTACCTCCTTAAGAATTTCTTTACGATAGTCAGGCGAATATCTGTCCATCAACGTTGAAAAACCGGTGTTTGTCTTTTTTATAAGTGCTTCTCTGATGATTGCACTCAACTCAACAGCAGAAGTTATTTGCGTAATCACTTTTCCTAAATTAAGCGCTTCGAGTCTTTGCATATTGTATTCCTGTTCGAAATGACTCGTGATTGCCAGCACAGGAATGTTGTGAGACAAGGCCTGGTAAAGAGTTCCATTTCCACCATGACATATCATCAAATCTATAATGGGTAATAAAAACGTGGTGTTCAAAAAAGGTTTTGCAATGACGTGCCTGCCGTGAAGAATTGAATCATGATCACCTGCTGTAATGATATTGAATTCATGAAAGCGTGCATCATTTAACAAACGAAGTTGCGCCCAGTCGCCTGTGCTGCCAAGTGCAACAAGAATAACAGGTTTATCTTTTTGCAATCTCTCCACGACAGCTGTTTCACTATGGTCAGATGAATAGTAGAGTGGCCCAATCACATGGTATTGCCCGGGCAGTTTTTGCTGGGGAAATAATTCCGGTACATCACAAATCAAAGTCTGATCACCTTCGAGTTCATCCAAATAATTCATTTCCTTTTTCAGTCCATAATTTTTCCGAAGTTTCTTAAAAGGCCGGTGCACTTTTTTAAATGCCAGCTGTTCTGCAAAACGGGTAACTGAATCAGCTACGTGTACAGGAAGCCGGCCTAAATATTTTTGTGCAGGATGTGATTGCGGTAATCTCCTGGTAGCCGCATAGTACTTTGTCATGTAACCATTAACAATGGAGATATAAGTCACCTTACATTTTTCTGCTGCCATCTTCAGTGTAAAGGAAGCATCACCCACTACGAAATCAGGATTGTACTTTTCAATTGCAATTACCTGACTTTTAAATACACGCTCCATATCCTGATGATTTAACCACGAGAAATCAAATTTTTTTGAGCAGGCCATAACATAGTCAGCCTCAAATGTCTCGCATTCAAATACCGGATAATCATTCAGCCATTCTTTATACCGTGCAGAGTGAAGAAAGATAATTTCACAACGATCCTTAAGCTCATTCGCCAGTTGCAGACAACGCAGGTAATGAGAAAGCAGATCAAAAGGAAAAAAAAGCAAGCGGGGCTTCTTCATTTTTTTTCTTGTTGCCGCTTCAAAAGATACTCCATACCGGCAATATTCAATAACAACAGCAACATGCCATAAAAGATATCTTCAACAGGAATCGTGGCTATTCTTGGTCCGAGTATTTCCATTTCATTGTACCATACCACTTCTCCATCGATCCATAAACCGGTGAGTATTCCATTTACAAGCAGAAAAGGGAGCAGCAGAAACAGGTAGGAAAAATAAAACCGCGAGAGAAAATCTGCACGACGTAAAAAAAATATTGTGGCTGCAAGAAGCATGAAAGTAAAAAAAGTATACATCTTGTCTGTATTGAAAAGAGCAACTATCGTGAGGGAAACTATAAGTATTGCTGAGATAGTATTTTTCAGCGGCAGCAAAACATCTTTGTGAATAAGTATCTTAAAACAATGGTAAGTAAACACACTGGCATAGGGAATACAGATGAAAAAAAGCAATTCTTCCAGCGGTAGTCCGATTAAATTGATGCCGCTGGTATAAACAGGATTAAATCCCCAGGCACCAAACTTTGTGAAGAATATATCCCACGTGATAAAAAAAATGGCTGTCAAAAACATAGCAGGAAAAAAAGCCGGCCATGCTTTATAAAATTGAAGTTTGGGATGAAAAGTAAATAGCAGGGGAATGGAAATGGTGGCAATGTTGATGAGAAGATAAGTGTCTTTCATTGCTGCCTTTTTGATTTCAGGGCTTCCCTGAAATATTTAACAGGTGCCCAAAGCATGCCGAAGCATTCACCATCCTCTTTGTTCAGATGCTTGTGATGTACTTTATGCGCTTTACGTATAGCGGCGAAATAAGTGTTCACAGCGGTGAAATGCACAGTGATTCTCCGGTGAATAAATACATCATGCACCAAAAAATAGGCAAGTCCGTAAGCAGTAATTCCCAGTCCCATCCATAAGGAAGGTGGTGCACCACCCTGCGTCACACCATTATAAATAAGCAATATTCCGGGAACAGCAAAGAATACAAAGAACAGGTCATTTTTCTCCAGGAAGGAATCACTTTCCTTTTGATGGTGGTCCTTGTGAAAATGCCATAATATACCATGCATAATATACTTATGTGTAAGCCATGCAACGGCTTCCATTGCTGCAAAAGAAAGGAGAAAATAACCGGTAGCTGCTAATGCACTCATATCGGATGATAATTAATCTGTTTACAGGTTTTCACTCAACTGTTGTTTTTCTTTTTCACTGCAATAATTACTGCTCAGCAAAAAAGAAACAATCATTTTCTGCAGTGCGGCATCATTGGAAATCGAACCAAGGTTCTCCATAATAAACTGCTTGTCCTGTGCTATATTTTCCTTATAGCCGAGGAATACAGGAACGTTGGTTTGAACGCTGAAGCGAAGATACCGCAATTCAATATTCATGGAATCTGATTGAACAGCACTGTTCAGATGATCTTTTCCTTTGTCGAAGTACAACAGTTTATTGACAGGATTAAATGAATGATAGCATTTCATAAATTCCGCCATGGCCCTGTATCCGAGCAGAATGCCGCCATCTTTTTCTGTAACCTGCTTCATTTCATTGTAAAACACTTCTGCCGCTGAAGCATCCCTGGATGCTTTATAAAATAACTCACGCAATCTGCCCGCATCATATGCGCTTCCGTTCAGTGAAAAAAGCGTGGTAAGTATCATCAGGAAAAGTCTTTGTTTCATAACATCCTAAGCTTATCAAGTACAATTGAATTCAGCATCAATAAAATTTTTTTCTGATTTGAAATTCTCAGCCTTGCGTTCATCAGATCAGAGGCGGAGGCGCTGGTTATTTTCTTAAACAATTTGAGGTAATAAGCATACGCCACATGAACACCCAGTCTTGCACCATGGGGAAGCTGCATAATTCCTTCTCTGGCTACTCTGAAATCTTCTTCAATTTCACTTTCAATATCGTGCTTGTCTTCCTGTCTGAACCTTTGAACATTCACGTTAGGGAAATACGTTCTGCCCCTGATTTCATAGTCGCTCTTCAGATCGCGCAGAAAATTTACCTTTTGAAATGCAGCTCCAAGTCTTCTCGCAAACGGATAGAGGTGATTATATTTTTCGACATTATTCTCAGTAAACACTTTCAAACACATCAGTCCAACCACTTCAGCCGACCCCAGAATATATTCATCATAATTATACCTGTTATAAACCTGTTCAGTAAGATCCATGGCCATGCTATCCAGGAATTTATCAATCAGGTCGCGATCAATATCATATTGATGTACGGCTGCCTGGAAACTGTTCAACACCGGGTTCAGTGAAATCCCATCTTCGATGGCTTCATACGTCGCTGAACGAAACCGCTGAAGAAGTTTGTCCCGGTCATATCCATGAAACGAATCCACAATCTCATCTGCACATCTTACAAAACCATAGATGCCATAAATGGGTGCGCGAAATCGCTTATCGAGCAAATGAATACCGATTGAAAAACTGGTGCTATACAGACCGGTAATCATCTTACTGCATTTTGCACTGGCCTTGTCAAATAGATCTTTCATCAGTTCAGGAATTTTTTAACTTCATTAGCTGCTATTTCACCAGAGATGATAGAAGTAGGAACGCCCGGACCTGGCACCGTCAATTGACCTGCATAAAATAGATTCCTGACCTTGCTGCTTCTCATGGAAGGCTTCAATATTCCGGTTTGCAAAAGTGTATTGGCAAGTCCATACGCATTCCCTTTGTATGCGTGATGGTCAGCCATAAAATCGCTTATGGAATAGGATTTCTTATAAATGATATGCGGTAGAATTTCTTCCCCTGTTAATTTTTCCATCCTGCTGATGAGCAGTTGAAAATATTTCTCACGCACTTCTGGTGAATCGTCATTCAGGCCCGGTGCAACCGGCATAAGGAGGAACAGATTTTCACATCCATCCGGCGCAACAGAGGGATCGGTTTTGGTTGGACAAGATGCATAAAACAATGGTTCAGTCGGCCACTGTGGACGATTGTAAATTTCATTGATATGCTTATCAATGTCGTGGTCGAAAAAAAGGTTGTGGTGTTGAATATTCTTAATGCGCTTACTAACACCGAGGAAAAAGATGAGACAGGATGGGGCCATCGTTCTCTTCTCCCAGTACTTTTCAGAATAGCGACGAAAAGGTTTCTCCAGCAGCTTTTGTTCGATGTGATGATAATCAGCACTGGCCACAACCGCGTCGCATTCGAGGCTACGGCCAGAGGTACTGCAATGAGTTATAGCATGATCACGCATAGAAAAAGCATCAACTTCTGAACCTCGGTGAATCGAAGCACCATTTGCTTCTGCAATTTCCCGCATCGCTCCTACTAATTTGTGCATGCCACCCATTGGATACCATGTTCCCTGCATAAGTCCTGAATAATTCAATAAGCTATACAGCGCAGGTATTTTGTCAGGGGATGCTCCTAAGAACAAAACCGGGAACTCCATGAGTGATAGGAGTCGTGGGTGCCGGAAATATTTTTTGATGTGTGAACGGAAAGACGTGAACAATGAATAGCGCCACATTCCTTTGAACAGCGGCCAGTTCAAATATTCCGTCCAGGAGAGGCCGGGATGATAGATGATTTCCTTCATGGCTGTTTCATACTTGGCTCCTGCTTCCTTCATGAATTCTTTGAATTTTCCGGATGCACCGGGCTCTGTTTTTTCAAACAACTCTTGTATTTCCTCCGGTTCTGAAGGCACATCCCAATAATCATCTTTACCGAAGAACATTCTGAAGGAAGGACTTATTTTTTTCAATTCATAAAAGTCACTGGCCGTTTTGCCGAAGGAATTAAAAAAACGTTCAGCGACACCTGGCATCCAATACCAACTGGGTCCCATGTCAAACACAAATCCATCTTCTGAAAGCACCTTCGCACGACCACCTACTTCGTTGTTTTTTTCATGTACCTCAACAGTATAACCCTGCCGGGATAAAAATGCAGCCGCAGAAAGTCCCGAGAATCCGGCACCTATCACAATTACCTTTTTATTTTTCGGGCGCATCTTCCGGGTTCAGTCGTTTTTACAATTTTGATATTGCTTTCGGTTCAAACAAGCTGGTTGGAATTTTGTTTAATCTTTTTAAAATATTCTAAAATAAAATTCATGTGTGACTGTAAGATTGATCCTATTAATCCGGCATAATGATCATAGCGAGAAACTAAAGCATTAAATTATTTATAAATGTATAGTCAGGCTGGCTAAAAAATCCAGTCGCTGTGCGGATCTGAAGCGTAAAAACGAATAGCTTTACCTTGCTGCATTAACAACTCAAAATTGCGACCTACTAATATGACATCTTCAGCCATTTCCATTTCAGGAGCAACCTTCAGTTACTTCAAAACAGGCAACGGTTTTCCATTGGTCTTCCTTCATGGTTTCTGTGAAGATCATACAATCTGGAATGACTTTATTATTCCTTTTGCTGAAAAGTATACAGTGCTGTTACCTGATTTACCGGGCTTTGGTAAGTCAGGTTTACCAAACCAACCCTGCTCGATTGACTCTTATGCTGATTGCATTAAAGCTATGCTAGACGCAGAAAAAATTTCTTCCTGTGCTGTCATCGGTCACTCTCTTGGCGGATATGTTACGATGAATTTTGCAGAGAGATATGGAAATTGTCTTTCAGGTTTCGGGCTATTTCATTCATTTGCTTCAGAAGATGATGAAGCAAAAAAGAAAGACCGTGAGCGTGTTGCAAATTTGGTGAGAACGAAAGGAGTAACGCAGTTTGTAAACGAACTCTACAACAATCTTTTCGCTGAAGAATTTAAAACCGAAAATGAACAGAAAATCAATGCATTGAAAAAACATGGCGCTGAAACTTCTACCGCTGAAGGAGTGGCCCAGGCTTCTTTAGCAATGCGAAACCGCCGCAATACCATTGAAGTGTTGAAACAAGCTACGGTGCCAGTGTTATTTATTATTGGAAAAGAAGACAAAGCAATTTCGCCGGAAAAAACGTTGCAACAATCGCATCTGCCAGAACGCTCTGTAATCAGCTTGTTGGAAAATGTTGGTCACATGGGAATGGTGGAAGCGCCGGAAAAATGTCAGCTTGCGATCAGTGAATGGCTATCACTTATTTCCTGAAGTGGTATCTTTTGCTTCCCTTATTTTAACCAATAAATCTTTTGTTTCTTTCACATCCTGATCATCATCTTCTCCGGCTTTAATTGCCTTTAAAGCATAGGTTTCTGCATCATCATACCGTTTGCCTTTATAAAGTAATGCAGCATAAGTATCCAGCACTTCGTATGATTTGATTTTTGCTGCTCTTGCATCTAACCAACCCAGGGCTTGTTTGATCACATCAGGATCATCACATTTTTCATAAATGGGCCAGCAGAACTGGTTCAGGTATTCAACATCAATAGCAGGATCACTCTTCAATTCGGCATCAATGGCATCAGCATATTGCTTCCATTGCCCGGTGCTTTTATAAAAATTGATTTGCCAAACAGGCAATAACTCTGCTGACTGTTCAGGAATATATTTCTGCACCATTGCAGTTGCCGTGTTCAACTCTTTTTCATCTTTATTTTTCATAGCGATACTTACATGCTTGTAGGCCGCTTTCTGCACTGCATCTGATGCTTCATTCTTATAAAGTGATTGATACTTCGCATAATTGTCAAGGAAAAATTGCTCATACTTTCCCGGAAAGGAATAAACATACATCACGTTCCAGCTCACTTCAGAAAACTTATCTTTTTGTTCATCCAGAAATTGCACCACTTCGTCAGCATTGTGACGTACAGGCGTTCCTCCATCCACTTTAAATGCATCTTTATAAATGGCAGGAAAGCCGGGATCAAGCACTTTAGAATCAAAGGCATAAACCTTTTGCTCTTTAATTGAAAGCGCCTTTTGAAACGGCTCCATGAATTCTTTCTGATTGGAAGTATAACCAAGACTTCTGGAAACCAATTGTCCTTGCGGATTAAAAAACAACAATGTCGGATAGCTGATTACTTTAAATTTCATCGCAATAGCAGCAGTAGGTGATTTTTCACAATCCGCTTTGAAAGCAACAAAGTTTCCATTCACAAAATCCGCCACCATAGTATTGCTATGAAACATTTCAGCATCCATTCTCTTACACGGCCCGCACCAATCGGTGAAAGCATCTACCATGATGTACTTGTTTTCCGACTTGGCTTTTTGCTGTGCTTCCTCCCAGGTACCGGTGAAGAAGTTTACGTTTTGGGCGAGCGCGAATTGCGAAAAGCAAAAGGTCAGTATTGCTATGATATAGATTTTCATGGGGAGAATTTTTTGCAAGTTAATAATTTGAGCGGATGGTGAATGGTTTGCCTTATGATCAGTTGCTCTGCTAATACTTTTATTTATAGCAACATTTTGGCACTCATCTATAATTAACCGCTGAATTGATTTAAATGTAAATCATCGGCAACCATAAATAGTGAAAAAACTTCCTTTATCTTGATGCGGTAAATAGTATAAAACACCCATTGATTTATGGCATATGAAAATCAACATTCACTTTTTGAAAGAATAAAGCAAAAGCTTGATCCGAATCTATCATTTGTAGATGAGGTGGCCGACCTGCTGGGGTTAAGCAACGATAGTGTTTACCGAAGGTTGAGAGGTGAAACGGCCCTCACTTTCGAAGAAGCGCTTGTGCTTGCCGGTCATTTTGGAATTGCACTGGAAGATTTCTCTCGCGTCAAAAACAAGGATTCGGTTTTATTTGGCAGATCCACCTTCAGGGGAGAGGCCTCCGACTTTGATGAATACCTAACGAAAACGGAGCAATATCTTAAAGCATTCGCGGAAGCAAAAACCAAAACCTGTTTTTTTGCTGCCAAGGATATTCCTGTTTTTCACTTTTTCCAGTTTCCTGAATTTGCTGAATTCAAATTATTCTTTTGGTTAAAAACCATGCATGGCAATGCGGCTATAAAATCCGCAAAATTTGATTTCAACATCATTCCTGAAACCATACTTAAAAAAGCTATCGGTCTCGCGAAGCTGTATTTTACTATTCCAACAGTTGAATTGTGGAATGACGATACCGTAAATACTGCTATTCGACAGATCCAATATTTTAGTGAAGCAGGATGGATGACCAATGAGAGCGTAACGAAAAAGCTTTGTGATAAACTGATTGAATTGGTTGAACTGCTTGCAATTCAGGCGGAATCCAATTCAAAATTCTGGAACGGTAATCAGGTGCGACCGGAAACATCTTTTGATCTTTACTACAATGAATTGACCGTGCTTGATAATTCCCTGCTGTTTAAATCTGAGAGTTCACAACTGGCGCTCGTCGGTTATCATTCTATGGATTATCTTTTCACTTCTCACGCGGGCTTCTGTTCTGAGAGCGATACCTACTTTCAGAAACAAATGCGGAAGAGCATTAAGATCAGCGGCACTGCGGAAAAGGAACGAATAAAATTCTTCAACAGGATTTATGAGAAGATCAATGCGCTGAAACAGAAATGATGTTGCAGTTTAAAAATCAATCCTGTAATAAAACAACGGCAGCCTTCCCAACTGGTAATTTTCCTGGATCACGCTACGTGACGGATCATCATCGTTAGGAATGTAGGTGAGACCCAGAATATTCTGCGTGTCAAAAACATTCACCAGGTCTAGACCAATTTCATGACTCATTTTTTTTGCATTGATCCGGTAATTAAATTTCAGGTCGAAGCGGAAGTATGGTGCAAACTGCAATGAGTTTCTTCCTGCATCCTGATAGATTACTTCTTTCTGAATCTCACTTTGCAAAGTATCAACAGGGCCATACCAATGGCCTCCTTCGGTGGTGAGCTTAGCGCCGATGCTGAATGTGTTTTTCTTTCGTACGGTGAATTCTTTCGTGCCCAATAAATTCAAAACATACTGTGCATTGAAATCTGAATTACGAGCACTATCATCGCTTCCTTTATACGTTGACTGAAACAACGAACCGGTAATCATGAAAAAATATTGCCGGTAAAAAACACGCTGCAGTGTAAGTTCTGCTCCGTAATTAACGCCTGTGCCTGCGTTCTCCAATGGCAGTGGAAAAAACCGGGAGAAGCCAACGCCGGTATTGATGAGTGAGAAAGAAGACGTCAGTGTATCAACCGGAACATTAAACAAGTATTGATAATAAACTTCTGCTTTCAAAAAATAATGCTCAGCAAATAACTTGCTGTATGATCCCACAAAATGCATCGACTTTGTAAAATCCATGTCGAGATTGTGAGGTTGCAACGGTTTATTCAATGAATCCTGCAAACGATAGAAATAGAGATACAGATTTTGCTGCTGGCTATGCAATCCTGTTCCAAAGGCAATCAACTGGTTGTTTCCCAAATCATATTGAATGCCCAATCGTGGTTCAAAAAGTGAGACGCTGTTGCTCAATCCGAAATATTGCGCATGCAATCCGACATTAAAGGTGAGTCGATCATTGGGTTTGTATTTGAATTGCATATAAGGCTGAATCAGCGATGTAGTTCCTTTTGAATCCCATCGTGTATAGTATTGATAGTAATAAGCAGAAGTGCTGTCGAGGTTGCGCGTGGAGTCCATATAATTATATAGCAAAGCTTCCGCTGAAAAACCGGCCTTCATCAACCAATGAGAATTGAATTTATGATTGATAGCCGCAACCGCGGAAATTCTCGATTCCTTAAAGGTATAATCAAGAATAGGGAGTAATGAATCCAAAGCATAGTTGCCATCACTACCAATGTGGCGATAAACCAGATCGTGATGAGCAATCACTGCATTACCCTGTGCAGCCACAGTGGCTTTCATGTAGGTTCGGGCAGAAAATGTTTTGGAATAAGTGATGCCGGTGATGCCCATCTTCGAATTGAAATACTGATCACGGTCACTTTGTGCATATAAATCTGCTTCCGGCTTTTGCTGATCGCTGATGAGAATATCTACCTTACTTAATCCACCCATCCCGAAAACAGATAGGGACGCATTTTTCTTTAAAGGAAAATTCAGGCGGAAAAATCCATCCTGGTAATTGGGAATGGAATTCGTTCCGATGTCTATTCCCAGCACATCAAACAATTGCAAGGTGGAGTAGCGATAGGTTGCGAGAAAAGATGATTTATGCTCTTTTAAAATCGGACCTTCTGCCATTGCTTCCAATCCTAAAAAACCAACCTGGCCACTGAACTCATATTTTTCATTGTTGCCGTTGCGCTGGAACAAATCAAATACACCTGAAATAGTATTGCCGAATTCAGCGGGAAAAGCGCCGGTGAAAAAATCGGAGTTCGCTAAAAATTTATTGTTCAGAATGGTCACAGGGCTTCCTGTTGTTCCCGGAATATTAAAATGATTGGGGTTCAGCATGGGCACTCCTTCCATCTTCCATAAAACACCACCGGGAGAATTGCCACGTATCACAATATCATTTCTTGAATCATCAGCACCCTGCACACCTGCAAAGTTGGAAGCCATGCGTGCAGGATCACCACGACTGCCGGCATATCGATCTGTTTCTTCAATCGTAAATGGCCGCGCACTCACCGTTGCCATTTCGTTTCGTGTTTCACCCGGCTTGAAAGCGGTTACCACCACTTCATCGATCACATTCACCGATTCATTTAATGCTGCATTAAGGATTACTTCTTTCGCGGAAGTGACAATTACATTGGAAATGGTTTGTTCTTCATAACCAAGATAACTGAACTTCACCTTGTTCCTGCCCAATGCAACAGCGTCCAATCTGTATAAGCCATTTTCATCGGTGGCAACTACTTTTGAAATGATGCTGTCCTTATAAAGAATCACATTTACGCCGGTGAGTGGAATTTTTGAATCATAATCAGTTACTGCGCCGCGAATAACCTGCCCTTGCGCAAAGCCGGAAGCACACGATACAAGAATAAAAAAGTAGAAGAGGAAAATGTTTTTCATAGCTTCAACGGTGACAAATGACTTTTTTTAAAATTTCGACGTCTGTCAATCCTCCTCACAATATCTGGTAATCAGCACTATTTTTTCATTCGTTGTCCATGTTTCAATGTCATACTCTTTCTCTTGTTTTATTAATGATCCGGTTATTCCTCCAGCAAGCGCTCCCGGAATCGAGAATATCAATCCTCCCAAAAGCGCATCTCCACCTGCACCGAAGTAACTATGTTCCCCACTTGACATATCCATAAAAAGCGTAAACGATGATCCCACACCGAAACCCACTGCTGCGCCAATCGCAGCACCTCTAACCTCTTTGCCTTTTCTCACTTTAGTAATTGAAACAACAGCATCCACCGGCAGCTTCACATTCGTGTCCTGAACAGAAAGAAATAAAGTATCAAGCCTGACAAACTTCATTTTCTTTACGATGATAACAGAAGCATCCTTTTTTTTAATTCGCCAATAGGAACCTTTGATATCCTGCGCAGATGCATCACCATTCATTAAAATAGTGACGATTGTTAATTGTATACAAATCAAAACTAATGGTACATGAATTTTTTTCATAGTAAATTATTTTCTCATTTTGAGAGCGTGGTTTATTTTTATAAAAAGAAAGTTTTAGCATTTCAGAAATTAATACAACGATACTGATTGTGATGTTAATGATCATTCAGCAAAATGCAGCTTTTTGAAACCCTTACTTTTTTTCCTCCAAACATTATTTTTCAACACAAAGATTTCTCAAGGCAACTTCCTTTTGCACGATGTTTTTATCTGAAAAATCATAGACCTGATTTTTATTGTTGGACACTGAGATAACTGCTCCCGTTCCTGCCCCCGCAAGAGTCCCCACAATCAATCCTGTATAAAGCGCAGTAAAATCTGCATCGGAAGGCCATCCCCAATATGGATCAATCTCATTGGGCCCTGCAACCGATCCGATAAACATCCCAAAAAAGAATCCTGATAAGGTGCCAACAACAATATTGCGACCGTATCGCGGATACTTCACTCGCAGAATACCTGCAACATCATCAATAAAAATTTTTCCTTTACAATTTTCGCAGTTGAAAAACAACGTGTCACCAATGATGCGATTGAATCTTGAGGACGTTATAGTATCACCTTGCCTGGTAATAATCATCCAATGATTTCTTTGAGGAACTGCCTGCAATTTAAAGCTTGAAATTAAGATCGAAATCAGTGTGATTAATACTTTTGTCAGTGGAAGTTTCATGATGAAAGATTAAATAAAAATTAAGTGGCCTTTATGGTTTACCAGATCTCAAATAGCAATCCTTTATGATGCTTTTTACCGTCACTGCAAAAAACATTGCAGCATTGAAGAGGAGGTGTGTTTTTCATAGTGTTGATTTTTTGGTTAGAATTTGATGCCGAATTCATACAACAAAGAAATACCTGTCGCACTCTGATTGGAAACGGAAACAGGCATGGACTTTCTTAAAATTTGCAGAAAACGCAACCATGAAATAAAACTCACTTGCATAGTGGTTGTGATTTGCATTATTCGCAATTAAGCCGGGTGATTTGCCGTTCCTGCAAAATGTAGTCGCACTTTATTTTCGTTTTTAGTTTAGGTCAGAAAAGAAAAATCAAAAATTCAAAAAAAGGAAAGCTTTCCATTTATTCTTTAGCCCTTCCTGTGAGAGGCGGTTCGAAGAGAAGCATTAAGATTACAATGCATCAGTAAATCGCCTGTACTCTTTGGGAAAGGAGGTTCTGTATGAAATTTATTTGGCAATGGAATTTTTATAACTCTTTTTGTTAAGCGTGAAATAAGCTCCCATGCTCAATGTGGTGCAGGGGAATTGATCAGCATCCGTCAAATTAATTGAATAGCCGAGCTGCAACTGTAACTTCACATATTTCCATCCACCACGCAATGTGAATGCAGGTTCCGCCAGGATAGAAAATTTTGGAGGACCGAATTCATTTTCATAATACTCGTCAATTGCCGACTGCTGCTCAGCATAATTCAATCCGCACATCCTCAAACTAAATGCACAATCGAATGCGCGTGATGTGTAACCAATAGAAGGCTGCATAAAGAAGCGTTGGTAGTTCAATGTATTTATGACCGTTGAATTTGAAGTATAACTATGCAATGATCCGAATCCAATGCCTCCATATGCATCGAACACACCACTTGTTCCAAGTGTATGATAATAGCCAGTCCCCACTTCAAATAAGGAATGGTTTCCGTTTACTGAAAGAGATCCTGCAAGTAACAAGTTGGTCATCAATCCAAGGTGATGGGTTACTGCATAAGCGCCTTGAGCTTCATATCCTGCATACTCAGTTCCTCCGGCGGCTTCATATACTCCCGCACTGAGTGCAAGCTCTCCTTTCTCCTCAAGGAGTGGGACATTGTGTGAATTGGGAGCATAGGTCACCGTACAACTGTTTAGAAATACAGTTATCACTGAAAATAAAAATGCATTAGCGGGACGAGTTTTCAAAAAGAGGTACATAGTCATTGTTTTATTGCGGTAACAAAAAAATCAGCTGAACAAGGGTTGGTAAATGATGTGAGTGAATCATTGCTGTTTTCAAGTATTGAAAACAATTTATTTCTGTCAGCTTTTAAATTTCCATACTCTCAAAGCTGGTCTTGTGCAGCAAATGGAAATGTGAAACAAGTGCTTCCCCAAGCTTTTCACATTTATATTCCACTCCAAACTCATCAGCTGTTTTTTGAATGATGCTTGTGATAGCAGCATAGTGAATGTGTGAAGTTGACGGAAAGAGATGATGTGCTACATGAAAATTAAATCCTCCAAAAAGGAAATTGACCATCTTATTATCCGTTGCGAAATCATGGGTGGTGCGCACCTGGTGGATCGCCCAAGTGTCCGTCATGTGCCCGTTTTCATCCGGTCGTGGAAATTCCGCATCCTCACCTACATGAGCCGTAAGCAATGCCATCACCGCCAATCCACTCATGGTAAAATGCATGATCAGAAAACCCGACAACACCGAAATCCACATAGTGGGGCTTACTATTGCGGGTAAGGCAATCATAAAAAACAGATGATTGAATTTGCAGAGGATCATCAGCGGCAATACCCATTTGGGAATAACTGATTTCCATCTGCGATAATCTTTTGTATCGCGGGAGATAAACCAGTTAAGCGAAAAGAATAAATACATCACCGGCAAATAAAATTGTTGCAGGCGGTGATACTTCCGATACGGCTCCTGCTGGGATAGCCTGATCAATCCGGACTGTTCGATATCAAGATCCCATCCTACAATATTTGGATACGGATGGTGCATTTGCAAGTGCCGCTTTCTCCAGAAATAGGAACTCGTGCCTGACCATTCAAGCCAATGACCGGCCATTGCATTTAATTTTTTGCCTGCAAACAATGCTCCATGCATGGACTCATGCACCACATTTAAAAAGATGAGGAAGTTGCAGATGCCAAGAGCCAGATAAGCAACAAGAATCTGTTGTGGCGAAGAAGCCATGAACAACAGGTAACCATACGCACCGAAGTATGATCCGCCAAATGCAATCACCTTTGCATGTGCAATGTTGAATTTCTTTTGGGCGGCTGATTTCATATACTGTTCAACGCGGCTTCTGAGTGTTGCATAAAAACCATTCTGAGGTTCTTTCCGGTAAGTGATCTTGTGGTAGTTCATAAAAATTAATTTACTGCTGTTAAATATTTTTAAGTTGTGTTTTATTCAAAGCGCCATTGCACATTTCTTAAATTCCGCCGCAACTATTTTATTGGTGATGAAAGCAGGAACAATTTTTTCGAGCACCATCATCAAACGGTTCAATGCGCCGGGTATGACAATGGATTTTTTGCGCAGCAACTTGTTAATGGCTTCATTAGCTACCTCTTCGCAGGTAAGTGCGCTTGCTTTGGCCAGCCAACCGTGGTGGCTGAGCCGCAAGGCCGTTTCAGCATTACTGATTACACCTCCGGGACATAGCACGCTGACGTGAATGCCTGTATGTTTCAATTCATGACGCAACGACTCAGAAAAAGTGATAACAAAAGATTTCGTTGCCGCATAAACATCTTTGAAAGGCACAAAGAAAAATCCGCTCATACTGCCCAGGTTCAGTATATATGATTGCGAATGCTGACGCAGATCGTTAATCATTAAACGGGTGAGCAGAGTGAGCGCCACAACATTCAGTTGAATTTGTCTTTGATAGAAGTCTGAAGAAAATTTTTCAAACCCTCCTGTGCAACCGATGCCGGCATTGTTAATCAGCATATTCACTTGCAGTTGATGACGATGAATCCATTCCACCACTAATTCGCAGGCGGCAGGCTGGGTAAGATCTATTCCAAGGTGAAAGACTTTAACACCATAGGTATAATGCATGTACTCTACTGTTTCCCGCAACTCTATTCCGGGCAATGCAATCAACGCGAGGTTCATGCCTCTTTGCGCGCAAGATTCGGCAAGTGCTTTTCCGATTCCCGAACTAGCTCCGGTAATGAGCGTGAAGGTTGACGATTCAATCTGTTTCATAGGTAGGGTGTATTATGTTTTCTAAGAAAGTGGTTTGATTGGCTGGCGTGGAATATTTCCTTCGCCACCATTTTTCCTGGTAGGCAATCACAAAAAATTCATAAGAGACTGCGAAAGAAATGTGTATCAAAGCAGCACTGATCCATGTGGATGTGGCAAGCACTAACCAACACAGCAGGCCACCGAAAGGCACTGCGTACAACACTTGTTTCCTTCCGCGATGAATGTGAAGCAGTGCATAGATTAATATATTGAAGAGTATAGCTAGAGGCTTTCCAAGCAATAGAAAAGTTGCAGAAAGTAAAACACCCCGAAACAGAAATTCATAAGCAAAAAGATAAACTGCCCACGTGCTTTGATTGAACAACAATGTGGAGGCGCTCCACACTTTTGCCCGAAACAACGGATATCCGTTGCGGTTGCTTGCTTTTCGGGTGGCAAAAAAGTTATTGACTAAAATGGTTGTGCAGGCAACCGGTACGAGGTAAGAATTTTTTATAGAAATTTCAAAAAGCTCACCTTTTGAAACAGTTACCGGACTTAGTATCAGCAACAATACAGCAGGTACACCTCCAAGAATTACAGCACCACTCAAACGTTCATATAAAATCCACGAACGTGAGCCAATGGATCCAGAAGCACCCTTCATTATCTTTTTTACACAGGGCGAAAACAATAACCCGTAATAACAAGCTAAAGCCGAAATAACAAGAGCGATGTTGCCTAGAGCCGGCAGTGGAAGAGCATTCATGGTTGCGGCGAGGAGGATTTAAGTCTGAGAAAAACAGTTGACAATGGTGTTTCCATTTCTACTTCTCTGCAAATGCCCTTTTGATAGCGGTAATAATTTTTGTGACCATCCGGTAATTCGAGTAAGTAGTTTCCATTATGGAGATCTTTGACTGGAATTGACTGTAGGAAATTCTCGGAGAATATTTTTTGCAATGAATTTGGTTCCAGGAAATAAAGTGTAGAAATACTGTTATAAATAGGATGACTGCTATAAGAGGTGTCGCCTTCCATATCAATAAAAAGATATCGTCCATTTTGCCAAACAATGTGATTATTTATTCTGGGCACTCCGTTTACCGTTCGCACCATGCCCGCTTCCCTTAATTCACCCGCAACGTAAGTGCTGCTGAGCCGGATATCCACTTTTACATCAATAAGAAATGACACTATCACATGAGTTTCCACCAGGTACTTTACCTGATCACTATTGCGTACGATGCATGTCTTCACATTTCCGATGGTTTTGTTATTCCTCATAATCTCATAAGTGCAGGTAGTTTTTTGCGCATGTCCATTGTGCGAGATCAAAAGCAGGCCTGCCGTCAACAAACATTTAATAACAACTGAAAAATCAACGATCATTTTTGTTTGCTGAGTTGCAGAAGTACCTCTTCTGAAGAGAAAATATTTCATCAGGTGGTATAGTATGAATGAGGATAGCATTTCTCTGTGTTTGCGTTTTAAAGTTTTTCTTTTCGAAGTAAAGATGTGGGCAGGCAGAAGGTCATTCAAAACGGAATACCGGTCTGACAATCTGTGGAATTATTAAATTGTCGTTATATAATAGCGTTCAACGTAATTTCTGTTTGCAGATAATTAAAAATCACGTTTCAAAATTGCGATCAGTATTTATTGCAAGAATTTGCTTGAATAAACAATACGTTTAAAAATAATCGCAAATTATTTGTTTGGTGAGGTAGGAAGTAATTGATGTGCCGATGTGTCAATGATCTAACTTGCCGATGACCTAATGACTCATATCTCATGACTATTGATTAATGAATGACTATTAGACTGAAGACTAAATGACATATGACTATTGACTTCGAATAATACAATCTAAACCCTAAACAACATAAACCATTTATAAACCCCAACAAGCCACGCAAATATCTTTACTTTACTCCTTCTAAAACCCACTCCCATGTTTATCGTCGTACTTGCCATCATTGCATTAATTGTTGGTTTTGTTTTGCAATCCAATGAACGAACACGCGCCGTTTCACGCGTTATAAAAGTAATTGCGGTGGTGATGATTGTTGTTGGACTTGCTTCTTCCTGCATCGTTCAGATTGAAGCCGGAGAAGTTGGTGTTCCCACCTTATTTGGTAAAGTAAGCGGCCGCATTCTCAACAGCGGGTTGAATATTGTGAATCCATTTGTGGTGGTTAAAAAGTTCGATATCCGGACGCAGAATTATACAATGGCCGGTTCTTATGATGAAGGAGACCGTGTTGGAGAGGATGCCATGCGGGTTCTTACCTCAGATGGATTGGAATTGGTGCTGGATGTGTCCGTTCTGTATCGTGTGGTACCTACAGAAGCACCGAAAATACTTAGCACCATTGGCGAAAGTTATGAAGATGTGATCGTACGGCCGATAGCGCGTACAAAAATACGCGACAATGCAACGAGTTATACCGCGATTGACCTGTATTCCATCAAACGGGAAGAATTTCAACAAAAAGTTTTTACAAGTATCGAAAAAGAATTCAGGGTGCGTGGAATGGAACTGGAACAAATGCTGGTGCGCAACATCACCCTCCCTGAATCAGTGAAAACATCTATTGAATCAAAGATCCAGGCAGAACAGGATGCTCAAAAAATGGAATTTGTATTACAGAAAGAAAAACAGGAAGCAGAGCGCAAACGCGTGGAAGCACAAGGTATTTCCGATTACCAGCGCATCGTGAGTCAAACCTTAACCACTAATCAATTGCAATACGAAATGATTAAAGCATACAAAGAACTTGCACTTTCTGCCAATGGAAAAGTATTGATCATGGGTGATATGAAAGGTGGTGTGCCTATAATCATTGGTGATAAATAATGTTATCTTTTCATGTTGCTTTTATTATCTCTGCATTGTTGCATTGCTAAATTGTTTAATTGCTGTTGCTATAGAATCCCAACAATTTAACAGTTTAACAATTAAGCAATTCTATTCAATGAATTCCGATTACTATTTCCCTGGCACAACGCCTTTTTTCTCCTATTTTTGCCGCCTCAATATAGATATGAATTAAGATGGAGACGAAAGGGTACTCGCCTGAACAACTGGCGAAAATTGTAAAAGGCAAGTTGATTCAAAATGCTGCTGATAACTATATAGAACACATTGTGCTTGACAGCAGGAAGATCAATTATTCTGAGCACGCTGTATTTTTTGCTTTGAAAGGAATCCGCAGGGATGGGCATCATTACATTGCCGAGCTTTATGAAAAAGGTGTCCGCAATTTTGTTGTGAGCGATACACCTGAATCAGGCTTATTTCCGGAAGCAAATATTATTAAGGTAAAAGATACTGTACAGGCGTTACAGTTGCTGGCTGCGAACCATCGCAGCAGGTTTACCATTCCTGTAATAGGTGTGACCGGCAGCAATGGCAAAACGATTGTAAAGGAATGGTTGCATCAGTTGTTGCAACCAGATTATCATATCATCCGAAGTCCCAAAAGTTATAATTCGCAGATCGGTGTTCCATTGTCTGTGTGGCAAATGAACGACATGCATCAACTGGCCATCTTCGAGGCCGGCATTTCACAACCGGATGAAATGCAGAACCTGCAGAAGATCATTCAACCTACGATTGGCATTTTCACGAATATAGGTAAAGCTCACGGCGAAGGATTTCTGAACATCCGCCAGAAGATCAATGAAAAATTGAAACTGTTCATTCATGCAGATATAATTATCTATTGCCGTGATTATCTCGACATCAATGAATGCCTGATGAATGCCAAAGCGCAAATGAAAAAAGCAGATCCTGATTTTGAGGGTTTGAAAACTTTCTCCTGGTCAAAAAATAATCTTGATGCCGATGTGCAGGTAAAAAGTATTGTCAAGAATACCGGGCTCACATCTTTCGCTGGAACAAAAGGAGAAATATTTTCCTTCGCCATTCCTTTCATTGATGATGCTTCCATAGAAAACGCTGTTCATTGCTGGATGCTTATGCATCATCTCGGTGTGTCTTCGCTGGTGATTGCACAACGGATGCAGGATCTCAACCGGGTGGCCATGCGATTGGAGATGAATGACGCCATCAATAATTGCTCGTTGATCAACGACAGCTATAATTCAGATTTGAATTCACTGGCGATTGCATTGGATTTTCTGTCGCAGCAAAAACAGCATGAAAAAAAGACGCTGATACTTTCCGACATTCTCGAAAGTGGCATGAGTGATGAAAAACTATATCGTGACGTGAGTCACCTCGTCCTTTCAAAAGGTGTTGACCGCCTGATCGGAATTGGTGCAACTATTTCGAAACAGCGGGAATTGTTTGCGGGAAACAGCAAACTCGCGACTGCATTTTTCCCCTCTACCGAAGCGTTTCTCGAAGCATTTTCCGGGGATCTGTTTGCTGACGAAACCATCCTGTTAAAGGGTGCCCGGCCTTTTGCATTTGAGCACATTGGAAAACGGCTGGTGCAGAAAGCACATGAAACCATATTAGAAATTGACCTGAATGCGCTGCTTCACAATTTAGCTGTATTCCAGAGTTTGCTGAAACCGCAAACGAAGATTATGGCGATGGTGAAAGCATTTTCCTATGGCAGCGGAAGCTTTGAAGTTGCTAATGCCTTACAATTTCATAAAGCAGATTATCTCGCGGTAGCATATGCAGATGAAGGGGTAGAGCTCCGGAAAGGAGGTATCACGATGCCTATCATGGTAATGAATCCCGAACAAAAGAGCTTTGATGCAATCATTCAATATCAACTGGAGCCGGAATTATACAGCGTAAGATTAATGAAACAATTCATTCATTCGGTTTCCATTAGCCGGATAAGATTAAGGAAGCCTACCCCATTCACCTTGAACTTGAAACAGGAATGAACCGGCTTGGATTCAATGCAGATGACCTGGAGGAATTGCAACAACAACTTTTGCAAATTCATTGCTTCGTGTGAAGACTATTTTCACGCATCTTGCCGGAAGTGAAGATGCTTCCCTCGATGATTATTCACGAATGCAGATTCATCGTTTCAGTATGATGAGTGGATCAATTATTAAACGCCTCAATTATCCTGTTTACCGACATGTGCTTAATTCCGCAGGCATCTCCCGGTTTCCGGACGCACAATTTGAAATGGTAAGACTCGGCATCGGACTATATGGAATTGATGCTACAGAAAAAGTGCAACACCTTTTAAAAAATGTTAGTACCCTGAAAACCACGATCTCGCAAATAAAAAAAATAGCCGCGGGTGAAACGGTTGGGTATGGCAGAATGGGTATGGCTTCCAATGACCTGATGATTGCTACAGTGGGTATTGGATACGCAGATGGACTTAACAGAAGCTTAAGTCGTGGTGCAGGCAAAATGATGGTTCGCAACAAACTTGCACCCATCATCGGAAACATCAACATGGACATGACGATGATTGATATCACCAACATTCCGGATGCTGAAGAAGGTGATGAAGTGATTGTTTTTGGTGACGCCTTGCCGGTTCAGCAATTGGCGCAATGGGGAAATACGATTCCTTATGAGGTGTTGAGTACGATTTCGAGGAGGGTGAAGAGGGTTTATTACCAGGAATAATGAACTGTTCTAATGGATGATATTAATATTTTATTATCTTGTTATTTCAAAAAATATATTTTATGAAAAACAACTCCTTATTTCTTGCAGCCCTGCTTCTGATTGGAGTGAGTGCCTTCGCTCAAAATCCTTTGACAGACAGCTTAATCGCTTATTATCCTTTTGATGGAAACGCGCTCGATGCGTCCGGAAATGGAAATGACGGAACAGTGAATGGAGCCACATTAACAACGGACCGGTTTGGAAACCCGAACAGCGCTTATAAATTTGATGGCACGAATGATTACATCGAATATATAGCTGGTTCAAAATTTAAACCTGAAACTTTTCCTGTCAGCATGACTGCATGGCTGAAATCCAATACTCCTTCAGATGTAGGCACATTTTTTAAGAACGACAATGCCATCAATGTGTATACAGGATTTATCTTTCAGATACAGGTAACCTGGGGAGGTGTGTTAGAAGTGCATTATGGTGATGGAGGAACTTCAAATTCCTATCATAGACGTTCTAAAGGTGGATTGGTTCCGATCAATGACAACCAATGGCACTTTGTTGCCTGTGTTGTAAGAGGACCCACTGATATGGATTTATTTATCGATTGCAATTACGATGAAGGATTTTACGATGGAACCGGAGGTGAGCTTGTCTATACAAATGCCGACGGAACTTCAGGCATATATGATGTGGTTGCCGGAACTTATTATTACAAAGGGGCTCTTGATGAATTGCGATTCTACGATCGTGAACTTACACTCAATGACCTGCTGACGATTCACTCCTTTCCCAATCCTTATGGAACACTATCCGTAGCCTTAGGCACCGACGTTAATATTTGTCCCGGAGGAGAAGTAACACTTAGTCCGGTTGTTACAGGTGACATTCAATCTTATGCCTGGTCAAATGGCGCTGTGTCTTCTTCATTGATTGTGGATGAACCCGGACCATATTGGGTTTCAGTCTTTGATGGTTGTTCTTTTGCTTACGATACTATTAATGTAATCATGAGTAAACCCATCAGTGTATACTTACCGGAAGATACAATGGTTTGTATGAATGGATCACTTTTGATTGATGTGGGAAGTTTCTACAACAGTTATCTTTGGTCGACTGGTGAAACAACCTCTTCCATTCTCATTACTGAACCGGGAGTTTATGAAGTGACCGTTGAATTAAATGGATGTTATGCAAGTGATTCAGTAAATGTGACACAGGAAATTTGTGATGGAATTTCAGAAGTAAGCCAACATCCTATTTCTCTTATTTATCAACCTGACAATCATATCGTAGAAGTAACATGTGGCACTGGTTGTAATCCTCAAAAAATTTATGTTGAACTTTTAAATTCTATTGGACAAAAAGTGTTTCAATCAGATCCGATACTTTTAAGTGATAATACCTCCTATTCATTTCAATTACCTGACGACATTTCCAATGGTGTATTTATTTTAAACCCAGATTTAGCAGTTGAAAACTTAGGGTAAAGAAATGTACGGGTATATTGAAGAAATATTGACCTTAGTTGGAGTAAGCAAATCTTACAGTAAGCGCGATGTCATTAGCAATAGAATTCAGTGATAAAAAGGTTACTCCGTGGGGAGGACTGATTTTGATGAAAGAACTGTTGGATCGGACGGGGATAAGAGAAAAATTGAGGACCCTTGGTCTTCCCGAGAGCCACAGCAATAACAGCATTGATAGTTTAACAATGGTCGAATCATTCTTTGCATCGGTTTGGATTGGAGCAACGGCGTTCAGCCAAACAGCGGTGATCAAATTGGATGATACGATCAAAGAAATATTCGGATGGAAGCGTATACCGAGCGGAACTACTTTTGGAAGATTCTTCAAGAAATTTTCATGGGAACAAAACAACCGGATATTTCCGGAACTGAATCAGTGGTTTTTTAATCAGGTTCAATTGAAGAACTATACGCTCGATGTTGATTCTTCAGTCATTACCCGATATGGAACAGGAGAGGGAAGTTTGATTGGCTACAATCCCATGAAAAAGGGAAGAACTTCCCATCATCCATTGTTTGCTTTTGTGAGTGAATTAAGAATGGTGGCTAACTGCTGGCTTCGAAGTGGCGATACGGCAAGTGCAACAAACATCATCGCGTTCTTAGAAGAAACCCTGGCAATATTAAAAGACAAAACGATTGGCTTATTCAGAGCCGATTCTGGTTTTGCCAGCAATACAGTATTTGAATACCTGGAACAACGACATATCCCATATGTAATAGCAGGCCGGATGCATGCTGTTTTGCAATACAAAATTAAAGACATCAAAAACTGGATTGCTATTGGACAAGGAATCTGGATATCGGAAATAGAGTATCAAGCAGCACGATGGAAACAGCCCAGAAGGATGGTAGTGATCAGACAAGATGTGCAGATACGCCCCAAAGCAACTGGTAAACAACTCAGGAAATTATTTGATGACACTTTGTATTACCAACACTACCGCTACCACAGTTTCATTACCAATCAGACACTGCCTGCCAAGCAAATATGGGAGCAGTACAAAGAGCGGGCAGATGCGGAAAATCGCATACAGGAACTCAAATATGATTTTGCACTGGAAGGATTTAACATGAAAGAGTTTTTTGCCACCGAGGCAGCGATGCGAATGGTCACAGTAGCCTATAACCTGATGAGTTTGTATAAACATGTAACCTCGCAAACAAGCGCCCAGCAACGGCTTCACAGCATCAGAATCAACTGCTTTGCAGTCGGGGGTTGGATTGTAAAACAAGGATCAAAACGCATTCTCAAACTTGCCGTTAGAATCGAAAAACGACCCTGGATGGAAGGATTATTGAAAATAGTACGAGATGTGGGAATGCCATTATCTCTTAAAACTTAATTCCTACTGCAAAATCCGGGTTAAACGTTAAAACTGATAGTGAAAGCCTTTTAAGGAAAGTAATTACCTGTTCACGGTAGTTTTTTATCCCACCACTTCCATCAGCGTTCTGAATAACACGAATTTATCTTTATAACGTTGATTGAATTCTTCCCGTAGTGCAGTAGCATAGACATCGATATAATAATTGAATTTTTCCAGGCTCTCACATTGGTATTGAATAACGTAAGTCGAATCTTCATCATCAGGCTGGTCAAGCAATCTGCTGATGCGTGCTTCAACAAATTGTCCGGTCAGGAGTACATCAGGAATATGCCTGGTCTTCATCCAGTGCAGCCATTCGGTTTCCGCGTCTTTTGCGATTTGTATGGTTACGTTGTAGAGGAGCATGGTTAGTAGTGGGTAGCGAGAATAAGTCGTTAGTCGTTAGTAAAAAGTCATTGGTCATTGAGTTGTTGAGTCACTATCTGGTTGATGGGTTAGGTGTTAATAATCGGGGCATCGGCACATCATATTATCGGCACATCAACTCACCGCAACACCGCCAACCGGTCTCCATCCAATTTCACCAGAATAAACAGTAAGATAGTAAATGACCACAATGAAGAACCACCATAACTTATAAAAGGCAACGGAATTCCTATTACAGGCATTAAGCCAATCGTCATTCCAACATTAATCAACAGGTGAAAGAAGATGATTGAAGCAACACCATATGCATAAATCATCGAAAATCTTGATCGCTGTCGTTGTGCAACATGCAGTATCCGCAAAAGCAAGGTGAGGAAAAGCAGCAGCAAAAGCGTGCTTCCTAAAAAATCCATATTCTTCGCCAATCGTGCAAAAAATAAAATCAGTGCTTTGCTCCGGCACAAAATTATACTTGGTAAGTGTTCCCTTTAAAAATCCCTTTCCCCACAAGCCACCAGAACCAATTGCAATTTTTGACTGTCTGACATTGTAATCAGCGTCTTTTACCTTTACTTCCTTACCTAACAAAACACTCACACGTTGTTGCTGATGCGGTTCCAGTAAATTATTGAACACAAAATCAGTGGTGAGTACATATCCCGATGACAACACAAATGCCGCGATCAATGTGAAAAGCACTTGCCTGTTTCTCCGCGAAAAAAAATAATAACAGTCCTCCAATCAAAAACAAAATCAGTATCAGTAAGTATTTATCAATTACCAATGACAGCACGGAAAGCATGATCACATATAAACCAATGGCCAGGTAGGAGCGTGGTAAGCCGAAACGAAACATCACCAGGAAAAAAGCAACATATACAATTGATGACCCTGCATCGCCCTGTAACAATATCAGTGCAGCAGGAAACATAAAAAATGTGATTGCAATAATTCGGGTCCGCATCAGCTTCATGTTAATGTTCATGCCGCTCAGGTATTTGGCAATCGCAAGGCTGGTCGCGAATTTTGCAAACTCAGAAGGCTGCAACTGAAAACTTCCTATATCAATCCAGTTCTTATCTCCTTTCACAGTGCTGCCAATTACAAATACTGCCAATACCAACAACATCACAGCACTGTAAATAACATATGCAAACGCAGGATAAAACTTGCTATCCGTCAGTAATACCGCACCAGCCAGCAGAGCTGCTCCCATGATCCAGAGAAACTGACGGCCATAAGCACGATCAATATCAAAAATGCTTGGTTGCAGTTCATCGTAAGTTGCAGCAAAAATCGATAACCAGCCAATCAGCACCAATGACAGGTATAAGCTGATCATGATCCAATCAATTCCTTTATTAACGGGCCGTTCCAATCAGGTTTGATTATTGAAATAAGATGGGTGGTAAACATTCGCTCTTCAAGGTATTTCCTGGGTGCAGAAATGGTATCATTCAAATATTTTTCCATCATTAAACTCGCGATGGGCGCTCCATAAGTTGCACCGAAACCCGCATTTTCCACAATCACCGCAATTGCAATCTTAGGATTTTCAATCGGTGCGTAACACACAAAGAGAGAGTGATCATCTCCATGCGGATTTTCGGCCGTTCCGGTTTTTCCTGCAATGCTTACACCTGGAATCTGTGCAACCCTGCCTGTTCCTGCTTCCACTACCAATTCCATCCCTTGAATTACCAGGTCAAAATAGGATGGATCAACCGGCACGGTGTGTTTTACAATTGTTTTCTTCAATGTCGAATCATCATCAATAATCTTTTTCACCAGGTGCGGTGCTACCCAATAACCTCTGTTTGCAATCGCAGCTATCACATTGGCCATTTGCAACGGTGTTTCACCCAACTCACCCTGGCCAATACCAAGAGAAACCACTCCAACAGAATTCCATGAACCTTTGCCATAAATTTTATCATAATACGCTGATCCGGGAACAAAACCATATCCTTCATTCGGTAAGTCGAGCCCTGTTTTTACACCAATACCAAATGTGGCCAGCATGGCTTTCCATTTATCCAACCCTTCTGCTACATTTTTTGTGCTGTCATGATCTATCGTTCTTCTGAAATAGTTACAGAAATAACTATTGCAGCTATGCTGAATGGCATTGGAGACTCCGGGAACAAAACCTGAATGATGACAACCTACTCTCAAACTTCCCACATAATACGCTCCCGGACAAGGATACGTGCTGAACTCATGTATGGAGCCTTCCTGCAACCCTATTAATGCCAGGGTAGGTTTATACGTTGAGCCTGGTGGATAAGAAGCTTTGATTGGGCGGTTGAACAGTGGATTGGAACTGTCAAGCAACAGCTTCCTGAAATTTTTCCACGATCCTGGCCTGTAAGTAAAGATGGATCGTAACCCGGACTGCTTACCATTGCCAGCACTTCGCCGGTAGCAGGTTCAATAGCAACCACACTTCCAACTTTGCCATTCATCAATTGTTCACCATATTGCTGTAATGTAATATCCAGCGAACTGATCATGTTGAACCCGGGAATAGCGGCGGTATCAAATTTTCCCTCATTAAAACTACCCTGCTCACGGTTATGTACATCCACCAAAACAAAGCGGGTTCCTTTTACGCCACGTAATACTTTTTCATAAGACTGTTCGATACCTCCGGTGCCAACATAATCACCCTGCCGGTAATATCCGTTTGATTGTTCTATTTGTTTGGGAGTTACCTCACTAATATAGCCAAGTGTGTGTGCCGCCGAATGATAAGGATACGCGCGCACTGTTCGCACCTGACCATAAAATCCGGGGAAACAGATAGAGTTCTTCCTGCACAGTCGCATACTTTTCTACCGAAATTCCTTTTACAAACAAGGAAGGTTTGTAACGCGAGTATTGACTGGCTTTGCGAAGTGTTTCCTTAAAAGTGGTATCCGAAATACCAAGCAGGTCACAGAAGCCCAGCGTATCGAGTTCTTTCACCTGCCCCTGGGACTACCCACAGATCGTATTCTTTTTGATTGTCGATAATTAGTTTCCCATTACGGTCAAATACCAATCCGCGCGCAGGAAACACAGTGACCTGCCGCAACACATTTGCATTCGCAAGCTGTTTGTAATCCTTATTGACAATTTGGAGATAAAAAGCCTGGCCACAAAAATGGCCACTACAATCACCATGGCATACTGTAAAGTAAAACGTCGTTGCTGAAATAAATCGGTCATGATGGCTCCGTTAAACTAACGGATAAAATATTATTTGGAAAGCGGCAGCAAAATTACATTTCGAAATATGATTCTCAACAGTTGTTTCAAAAAGATATGCAGAAAAAATAACAGTGTGTGCCGGCAAAGCAGTATTCACAATATCGCCCGTTTCTTTCGCCTGTAGAATAAATATTGCAAGGTCACCATCAGTGCACTGATATGGCAGTGCTTACTGCAATCTTGGAGATCACGAATAAAAATTGACTAAAACTCAATGTTTCTATCATGAAAAAAACCAGGTGATGCATGAATACCAATACCGATGCATAAACCATAAACCAAAGAAAACCCATTGAAGCGATAGTGGGTCTGTCTTCCGGCTGATAACCTGCCGCGGGCCTTAATAGATTGATCATGTAAGGACGAAGAAACGCCACCACTGTTGTTGCAGCAGCATGCAATCCAAGCGAATTGGAATACAGATCAATCACAATTCCGCACAGGAAACCAATGATGAGCACCAGCGATGGCGGAGTTTCAAAAGGAAGCAACAGAATGAACAGCGGATAAATGTAGGGGTTGAATAAACCATGAAGGTGTACATTATTAAGAATCATCACCTGTGCAAAAGCAAGCAAGGCAAACCGTATGAAATATCCGATGATCCTACTTAACATCTTCCGTTTTGTTAACCAGTGAATCTATTTCGCCGCTCATGAGATTATTGACAACATACACGTAGTCCAGTTTGTTAAAATCCGCTGTCAGCCTTACCCTTATATTGTAAAAATTGCCCGGTTCCTTTAATGAGAAACGTTCAATGGTTCCGATAGGAATATCATCCGGAAAAATACGCGAAACACCACTCGTAAAAAATAGTATCACCGTTGTGTAATTGTTCCTGACGGGTGATCTCTTCAAGGTTTACGAAATTTGGACTTTCTCCATCCCATTTGATCGTGCCACGACTTCCTTCCCTTCTCACACGTGCACTCACCGTTACCTGCGAATGAAGCAAAGAATATAAACTGGCAAAATGATCGGATACATTCTTTACAATACCAACCACACCTGATGGACTGATTACAGCCATGCGGGGAGCAATTCCCTGATCGCGGCCTTTGTTGATGATGATATAATTATTAATACGATTCGTGGAAATCTGTACCACTTCCGCTGGAATATAGGCGTAAAACTGTCTGCCTGCTGAGTCTTTCTTTACCTGCACTTTCGAGGTATCTACATAAAAAGAAGCAGCCTGGTTCGTGCGTAACTGCGCGTTCTCCATGGCGAGTTCTTTGTTATGTTCGCCCAATCTCAGGTATCCTGTTACTTCTGTATAAACGGTAAATGATTTTCCCACCACCTCATCGCTGATATTGAGAATGGCTGCGCGCTGATAGCCGCTGTTTTGAATCATCAATACCACACAGATCACCTCAAGGAAAAGGAAAAGGAAGAAAGCACGGTAATGATAAATAAAGGAAAAGAGATTACGCATGCCGGAAATAATAAGTGGTCATTCGTTAGCAGGTTTTAATTCCACACTTTATTTGGAATGACGCCCAATGCCGTTAAGTCATCAGGAAAGGGAAACGGTAAATATTTTTTAAGGCAATGCCGGTTCCCGCACTACAGCGCGCAACGGATCATCCGCCACACTTACCGGAAGTTTTGTTTTCAGGGAAAGACGCTTATCCAATCCACGAAGCAACGCGCCACCGCCGGTAAGATGCAATCCTGAGCGATGAATATCAGAAGCAAGTTCAGGTGGCGTAGTTTCTAATGCCTTCAGCACTGCTTCTTCAATTTTGAAATGGATTTATCAAGCGCATGTGCAATTTCCTGGTAATTAACAGTGATCTGCTTGGGAATACCAGTCATCAGATCACGGCCATGAACGGCAAAATCTTCCGGAGGATCGTCTAAGTCTACAATAGCTGCACCCACGTTGATCTTGATCGCTTCAGCAGTTCGTTCACCTACCAGCATATTATGCTGGCGACGGATATAATCCATGATGTCAGCAGTAAATTCATCGCCGGCAATACGAATGGATTGATCACATACAATGCCGGCCAATGCGATCACCGAAATGCCGGTTGTTCCTCCTCCAATGTCAATGATCATGTGTCCGACAGGTTCTTCCACATCAATACCGATACCCAGGGCTGCGGCCATTGGTTCATGTATGAGGTAGACTTCACGTGCGCCGGCCTGTTCTGCAGAATCACGCACAGCTCTTCTCCACTTCCGTGATGCTACTCGGGATACAAATCACCATGCGCCATGTTGGCGTAAACAAAAAATCCTTTCGGGTTGATCATTTTGATCATCTCGCGGATCATTGTTTCTGCCGCGTTAAAGTCGGCAATCACACCATCCTTTAATGGACGGATAGTTTTCAGGTTGTCGTGGGTTTTCTCATGCATCTGCATGGCTTTCTTCCCAACGGCTACCACCTTATTGGTAGTGCGGTTGATGGCTACTATGGATGGTTCATCCACCACCACTTTATCGTTGTGTATAATGACGGTATTGGCTGTACCGAGATCAATCGCTATCTCCTGCGTCAGAAAATTGAATAATTTCATCGTGTATTTTCCCTGTAGCGGGCTGGTTTCAAAAATTGCGTGCAAAGTTCAAAAAAAGAAATGAATAATGGTGGGAATTTTATTGAGAGCAGTTGAGGAGGTCATATGCTGGTGTATTGATCTGATGATCTGGCATTGATTTGATGTGCCGATGCGCCGATTTTGATACCTTAATTTTTTTAGTCTCCATAATTTAATTCAGCTTTTTCAATTAAAATGGGCCTATGTTACGACCTACGAAAAAATAAACCACTTAAAACCGACCATTCACAAGTGAATCATAATTGCTTAGCTGATAGCAACCTGTATATTTCAATAAAATCCTTTACACGGTCTAAAATACCAACTGCTTCTTTTCCGTTTTCGTAAATTTACCATCTTTCGAAAAGAGAGTCCGACAAATGCAGCGTAGCTACTATTCCGTATTCCAATATTTAATTTTATGGTCCTTCCTTTTTATTGGTGAAAACAAAAACGTGAATGCACAGGTAATATGCGACACTTCTTTTCAGCAAAACAACTCGTTGACAGTTTCCTTTTAGGTCAGGGATTCGTGCAGGCAATATATCATTTACAGGTCCCAAAGTTGGTATTGCGTATTTCAGGAATGAAACAAATGCTGTCGGTATTGACGATGGCATCCTGCTTTCCACCGGCAGCGTATTTAATGCCAATGGCCCGAATAATACACCCTACATCACCACCAACTTCATGGATCCCGGTGAAGAAGCGGCCGAAAGGCGACCGCGATCTGAATAAGATTTGCCGGAGCGTAACGTATGATGTAAGCATTTTGAATTCGATTTCATTCCTTTCAACAATCACATTTCCTTCTCTTATGCTTTCGGGTCTGAAGAATATCCTGAATACGTAGGTTCCCGTTACAATGATGTTTTTGGATTTATCATTGATGGTGAAAAGCTGAATAATAAAAATCTCGCAGTGATACCGAAGACCCTTCTACCAGTTACCATCAATACTATTAATGACAAAGAGAATGAAGGATATTACATCGACAACGACTATTTCAAAAGTAGAGCTGAAGAAAAATCTTCCCGGACAGAAGAAAAATAAAACCCAATTATACCCTCAGCGACACTTATGAGATCAATAAAAAGAAACTGAAGAAGCTCAATCAGAATCTTGTGAATTCGGTGCAACACGATGGCATGACTGTCGCTCACCGCTTCCGCTTATGGGTTCCGTTTAAGAAATACCACACGAAAATTGCCATCGGCGACGTAGGTGATCCGCAATACGATTCCGGTGTATTTCTCGAAAGAGGTTCATTCATCAGCAAAAAGATCCCGGCCAAACTAAATTTAAAGATTATCAGGACCTGAGCGCCAAACAATTTCGACAGCATTTTTGGTTTGAAAACCGGTGTCACAAAGCCACTAAAAGATTCTATTCAAAGGAAGAAGCTGCGTATGAACGGTTCAATGTCACGAATATTAATTTCGAAACGGCCTCCTATACCATTCCCGATACATCCAAAGATGAATTGAAAGGCCTTACCAATTACCTTAAAGGACATACCCGTTTTAAATGTGAGCTCTATGGCTATACCGACAATCAGGGATCAAAAAATACAATCAGCGCCTGTCAGAAAGCCGTGCAAATGCCGTGATGAGTTTTTTGGTAGCCAATGGCGTTACCTCCTGCCAAAATTGAAATTGCCGGTTATAATTTCGAAAATCCGATTGCGGACAATACGAATGAACGCGGTAGTGCAATGAATCGGAGGGTGTGGAGATTATTTTGGGGGAAGAATGATTAGTTATATGCTAAAAACCAAATACGTAACAAAGTGCTAGTGGTTATCTTTTGCAACTTGTTTAATCCTTTATAGTCTGAGTCATCATAAAAACAAATTACTATTTGGAATGAAATTTTTGTGATAGTATTCATCACTATGTGGATGAATCTGTTCCATGCGGCTGCAACAGTTGTAAACCGATCCGATACTTTTTGTTTGCAGACAAAGAAGTGCCTGACATTGGCATTTTTAAACCGGCACCTTTTGGGTTTATGAAAACACTACTACCGGTGAACGCGACAGTGTAATCGTAACTTCATTTGACTACCGGGCGGACACCATTTTTGATAGCTGTAAAGACAAGCAGGTAATTATGAATTACTCGGAAGGTTACTATACTTACTCGACCAGCTTCTTTTATACTGTAAATTATGTTTCTACCGTGAAAGTGGGACAAGGATTGCTATGGTTAAAGAGAATTATCCGGCTGGACACTTTATTTTCTACTGGTGCCCGCATTGATACCGGATATTGTAATGTGATTGACACCTCAATGTTTTTCGTAAAGTATGCGAATGTTTATCAGCGCATTGACTCTTCCTCTGATTTATATAATGGCAGATTAGTGCGTTTTTACGCTGCTCGAATTATGGTCATTATCAAAAAGAAGATTTTTTATCGGACAGTACCTAACTTCGTACAATTTAAAATTATAGCGAAACAGGTTGGAATCTGGTAGTTCACCCTCCGGGACACGCGATTTGTAACAATTGGTGTTTCCCAACATCGCTGGACAACAACAACAATTGTAAACCAAGAGAAATAAAAATGTCGCCCCCCCCGGGCCGGACGAAACAAATGGAAGATTGTTAATGCTTCAAAGTGTCATCCGTGTTCCCATCCTTCCCTAATGCCTGAATCACGCTCAACTTGAAAACCATTGGTATTCCATATTCATCGTACTTATCAATAGAATCTTTATCGCGCAATAGATCCTCCCGCTGAAGAATGGCAGCAATGCCTTCCCTGTATGCAACTCTACGCAATCGCTGAAAGGAAAAAGCATCGGAAATCAATACCGCGCCTTGCAATTGAAAACCGGATTCCTTTGGCTTTGTGAATCGCCTGGTTCAATGCATCACTACGAGATGTTTGTCCTGCAGCCCATTTCCTACCAGTTGACTGTTTTGGCCAATACAATCGTACTTTATTTCAGATGCTTGACACATTTTTCGCCAAACAATAAATTCGATATTTGTTCGCTGTTGGTGAAACTTTGTCACTGTTTTTAATGTATCAGGCGTTGCAAGCGCTTTGTCTTTATTTTGTTCAATCACACCATTCAATAGGCCTTGAAAGCGCTATTTCCGATCCTTTTTCTGCAGCATAATGATCCGGTTCTTTTCTGTTTCGGTGAATAATCAACGCATCCTGACCCGGGGCCGGAGTAATGATCACTTCAAAATATTTCATTGATTTTTCCGCAACCGTCTTGCTCACCTTCCGTTCAGCACAATGATGCCACCAAACGCTGAAACCCGATCACCTGCCAACGCTTTGATCCACGCATCAACTAAATCCGGCGCTTCTGCAACACCGCAAGGATTGGTATGTTTGATGACCGGACAGGCCGAGTTGATCAAATTTCCGGCAATCAATGCAACAGCGGCATCAATATCTACTAAGCTGCCGTTATAAGATACTTCCTTACCGTTGTTGATCGAAGAGTTCGTTCAAGTCTCCGGAAATAAGTGCCTTGCGATGTGGATTTTCACCATAGCGCAGCGATTTGCTTTGTCAACATACTTTCTTTAAACGTTTACGGCGCTATCTTTATTGAAATAATTAAAGATGGCAGTATCATAATGAGAAGTCACGTTGAATGCTTTCACAGCAAAATTACGGCGGTCTTCGTTGCAGTTCTCCCATTTTTGATTGCAACAGCCGGAGCAGATCAGCATATTCATTTCGCGAAGCACAAATCAATACATCATTGTGAAATTTTTTGCTGCCGCGCGAATAAGTGAAATGCCGCCAATGTCAATCTTCTTGCCAATTCCGATTCGTTATTGGTGGAAGCTACTGTTTCTTCAAACGGATAGAGTCAACTATTAAGAGATCAAATCGATGGAATTTCATGCTCTTCATTTGCGCCATATCTGAAGACAATGCCTTTCGCCAAGACTGTTCTCCGAATGTTGATCCTGATGAAGCGTCTTCTCACGACCACCTTAAATTTCCGGAAAGTCCAAACTTTCAACAGCAACTCAACGGTATATCCAAAGATTTAATAAACGCTTCTGTGCCGCCGGTTGAAATCAACTGTACGCCTAATTCGTGTAGTTTTTTCACAATGGGTTCCAATCCATCTTTATGATAAACGGATATCAACGCGCGTTCAATCTTCAAATCACCATGTCGAGGGTTAATTTTCCGTGTGCTAAAGAAAAGGAAAAGAAGGTTAAGGTATGACGTATCGGGTGATTGATGTACCGATGGTTTAATGTGCCAATGATTTTGAGGTGTTACCGTGCCGTGATGACCGGGATGTAGAAATGTCAAATTATTAAATACAAGCAAAATAGATTCTTCCTTCGTTAGGCATGACAATCGAGGGAAGTAATGACCAATGACTATTGACCATTGGCCATTCTACTATTTCACTGCTTCCAAAAATCTTCACCGGCTTTACATTCATCCTTATGCTGTAGTCTAAACGTTTTCAATCGCATATTTACGCAATGATCCATGGCTTCCAACATCATCCGTCACCACATTATCAGTTTCATATCCTCTTTATCGATTGTAGTCACGCGCAACATTTCATCCATTAGTTCAATCAGGCCTTTCCAAT